>NZ_JANKOG010000023.1:0-124977 GCF_024656005.1 Burkholderia sp. SCN-KJ | reverse complement strand
TCGAGCGTCAGGGAAACTGGGCGCAGAAGCCGCGCCGCCCAGTGGTCGATGTGTTGGATCTCGTGTAACTCATAGTAAAACTCGCAACTTATGGAGGCTACGATGCCGAGAACTGCAGCTCTCAAGCCGGAACAGATACCGACCGAATCGAAGCCGACTCTCGATATGTACACCAAGAACATCGGGCTCACGCCGATCATGATGGTACCTTTCGCGCAGAGCCCGATCGCGTTCAACGCGTGGGCCACCCTGCTCGGCTCCTTGAGCAAAACGCTCGACGTGAAGACGCGTGACAGTATCGGCCTCGCTGTTTCCGAAGTGAACGGCTGTAACTATTGTCTGACGGCTCACAGCTTTACCGCCGAGCATATGGCCAAGCTTCCGGCCGATGAAATCATTCTCGCTCGCAAGGGTCGTGCAAGCGACCCGAAGCGGGACGCCGCTGTTCAGTTTGCGCGAAAAGTCATCGAGACCCGCGGCAAGGTCAGTGACGCCGATATGAAAGCGGTTCGTGATGTCGGCTATGCTCCGCGTCAACCTGACATCATGAAGCTCGTTGACTGGAAATGGGCGGACTACGCGTTTAACTCCGCGTTAAGCAACGACGTGCGTAAGCGCTCGACATGTACCGTCTGTTCGTGAGAGCGCAGCATAGGCAATCTGATTCCCATCAGATGTAATGGGAATCAGATCGATGAAGCCAGTAGTGCATTGAAGACAACCGGGATCGAGGAATTACACGAAGGAGTTTCGGGAGGCGGTTGCTGCTGAAGCGAACAATCCGAATCGTTCAATTGCCGAAGTAGCCCGTACGCATGGCTTGAACGCCTATCTGGTCGCGCAGTGGCGGAGGAGCTTACTGGCAGCGCGACGCGCAACGCCGATACCAAGCGTCGCGCTGCTGCCTGTTGAGGTGGTCGATCTGCCAGCGAAAGACGTCCCAAACCACGCTCTGCCGCAAACGCTGGATGTGTCGCCGAGCTGTGAAATCGAGATCGAGGTTGGCGAGCAACGTATCCGCATCCGCGGCGTGTCACAGGAGTGCGCTGAACGGTATCTACGAGAGTGCCTGAAGTGATCCCGCCGAACACGCGAATCTGGATTGCGGCGGGCGTCACGGACATGCGTTCCGGCTTCAACTCGTTGGCCGCGAAGGTACAAACCGTACTGGAGAAGGATCCCTAGAGCGCGCACGTGTTCGTGTCCCGCGGTAAGCGCGGCGACTTGCTGAAGTGTTTGTGGTGGTGCGACGGCGGCCTGTGCCTGCTCCCGAAGCGCCTGGAGAAAGGACGCTTCGCGTGGCCGCGTGCCGATGCCGGCGTTCTTGGGCTGACGACCGTTCAGCTCGCGCTCTTGCTCGAGAGATTCGATTGGCGGCAGCCGATCGATGCAGCGCACCCGCGAAGGGCATTGTAAACGTTCATTACGCGTAAAGAGCTTGAGGGTGGCGTCGTGTAAGCTCACTGCATGTCTGCTGCTCCCGCCGATCTCCCCGACGACATTGACGCGCTGAAGGCGATGGTCGCCAGTTTGCGCGAGTAGCTCTCGTCGCGCGCGATCGAGATCGAACACCGGAAGCTGACGATCGCCAAGCTGCGCCGGATGCAGTTCGGTAGAAAATCGGAGAAGCTGAATCGCCAGATCGAGCAGCTTGAATTGCAGCTGGAAGACCTGCAGGCCGACGAAGGCTCGGCCGATATGGTCACCGCTGCTGCAGTAAAGCGGCCGAGTCGCGAAGGTGTGGGCCGCAAGCCGTTGCCGGATCACCTTGAGCGCGAAGAGCGCATCCATCTGCCCGCCGACGATGACTGCCCCGATTGCGGCGGGCAACTCAAACCGCTGGGAGAAGACGTCGCGGAACACCTCGAATACGTCCGAGCGCACTTCCGCGTGATCCGCCACCGCGGTCCGAGGCTGGCTTGCGTATGCTGCGATCGTATCGCGCAGGCCGCGGCGCCGAGTCGACCAATCGATCGTGGCATCCCGGGGCCGGCGCTGCTCGCGCACATCGCCGTGTCGAAGTTCGCCTACCACATCCCGCTGCATCGCCAGGCAGTCATGTACGCGCGCGACGGCGTCGAGATCGATCCGGGTGCGATGGGGTATTGGATGGGAAGCATCACGGCGCTGCTTGCACCGCTGGTCGACACCGTACGCCGATACACGTTGGCTGGCGGCAAGATTCACGGGGACGACGCGCCGCTGCCAGTGCCGGCGCCCGGCAACGGTCGCACAAAGACAGGACGCCTGTGGGTCTACGTGAGCGATGACCGGTCAAGCGCTTCCGAAGAGCCGGCGGCGGTCCGGTTCACCTATACGCCAGATCGACGTGGTGAACATCCCCAGCAGCATCTCGCGTACTTCGCTGGCGTGCTGCAGGCGGACGCGGTCGCAGGTTACGCCGAGCTGTATCTCGACGGTCGCGTGCAGGAAGCTGCATGTATGGCCCACGCTCGCCGGAAAATCCACGACCTGCATGCGGTGCGTCCCAACGCCGTCACCGAAGAGGCGCTGCACAGGATCGGCGCGCTCTACAAGATCGAAGAGCAGATCCGCGGCGAACCGCCCGATGAACGACGCAGAGTGCACCAGGCGCAGGCGGTGCCGTTGCTCGTCGACATGAAGCGCTGGTTTGAAGCGACGCTCGCCACGCTCTCTGCGAAATCCGACACGGCCAAGGCAATTCGGTATGCGATGAATCGCTGGCCGGCACTGGTCTATTACCGCTGCGACGGGCGGGTGGAGATCGACAACCTGATCGCCGAGCAGGCGCCGCGTGGCGTCGCGATCGGGAGGCGCAACTACTTGTCAGCGGTACGCGACCACAAAAATTGCGATCGGTATGTCGAATATCGTGTGGCTTGGCGATCTGGTTGAGGTGCTGTCGTGAATGGTGATTGTAAGTGTCTGCTGATGAAACGTCTTGACGCACCCGGTTCCTCTGGCCGAGTGTGAAAGAGGCCTCCTCAACCTAAGTCAGGCGCAACTGTACATGCTGCTAGAAGGCGCCGACTGGTGGAAGCCGGTGCGCAAGGAGGCGCGGACTTGGGCGTCGTAAACCCGCCCACCGACGCGTAGACTGCGGGAATGGCGGCGGCGAACGCATATACCGACGGATACGCAAACGATACCGAGTGAATGTTGTCCGACCGCTTCTCGATCGCTAATATCCTCCTCAAGCGCTGTCAAGTGGTGATCGCCCATCCCCTGAATATTGAGGCGGCAGGTTGGCCCGACTTGAAGAAAACGTTCAGGCTCGCGTTTCACAGCGCCGAGGAGCAAACTGTAACCGGGACTGAAAACACTAATCGATTTTGAGGTCGATCGACGAAGGAACTGTCAAGTGACACTAAAATCTAGCGAAGACATTATCGAGCGAGCATTGCTGTCGCTGTTGGCTCCGCAACCGGCGCCGATATTTTTAACGACATCTGTTAAAAATAGTAAATTTCCCGAAACAAAACGGATTCGCTCTAAGTCGGTCGATGAAACCCGTAAAAAAGAACTGTTGCCCGCCAGAATTTCAATAATTGAACGACCGACGTCGGACAGACTTAGCATCTGCTGGAGCGACGCAACCTCGGGGTATTTCGGCGAACAGGCGTGGAAGATCGGGCTCGCGCGTGTCCAATCCTTCTGCGCCCTGAGCGGTAGACCGATTAGAATCGGCGATTCGGTATTTCGACCTTTAGTAAGCGGGATGCGAGCACCGCCAAACAGTCATCGAATGATCCTTGCCTCGTCCGTCCGTTTATCGTTTCCTGGACCGTAATCGGGGCTGGGAGCACTTACATCCAAGTTATCACGTGAATTCACTGCCGGTCGGTACGGGAGCTGAAGTAACAGTGGTACGTATTGTCGTGCCGTTCCGCACCCACATGAGCCACTAACAGACCCCGGAGTGGTGTTCCGGCTATAGAAGCCCGGAGCAAGCATTGATGCCCGTCGTTTGAGTAATATAGACAAACGTCTTGAAGATACAGACGATCAAGTTAAGTCCGTCCACGACGGGGGGAATTGATTTATCTCCGCACCGTCACCTATATTGGTGATGGCGGTGCGGCGTGCGCTTCCGCTCCCTGTTGCAATTTGGTCGATACTCGAGCTTCCAATCGACCCGATCCTCACGCCATCGCCGACAGAGGGTCTCGTTTCGGTGGAAGGGCGTCTGACCTGGGTCGCGTTCGCTTTCGGGGCGATGTACAAGAACCAGTTTGTGAGCGTCATATTCCTTTTCCTCTGCGCCGTCAGTTCGTTGGTTATAGCGACAGCTCTGCCGATGGAATATGAATCGTCTCCCATCGTGTTTAGTGTATTACTGGTGGATCTCGTTCTGAAGCGCTCTGCAGTTCTGATCGTGTCGATTGTCAACGTCATGGCGCCGTATTCGCGCTGACATGAGGTGGCTAAGCGGCAAATCGGTCCTCGGCCGAGATTATCGAGCCAGTGATGCAGGATGATGATGCGTACGCGAATAAGATTGACGCGACAATCTAATTTAGATATGCGAATCTCGGAAAACACGACATCTGAAAGACGCGGTCGAGTGCGCCGGAGGTTTCAGCGTTCATGTCGGCGTTTTTCAAACCGGCGTGCGCAGAGTTGGTGGTAATGCTTAGGGGGCGACGGGGTTGTTTCTACTCCTCGGATGCACACACTTCATGCCCCACGGTCAGCGGAGGTGTCCGCCGGCCCCGCGGAACCTCGGTCTCACGCTTAGCGGTGGTTTCAATGAGATGGGGGCGGCTTCAACATGAGCCGGGCATTCCGCTGTGCGATATCACGATGGATTGTTACGCGTTAACGGTAGCCGCCGCTCCTTGCCTCCTGAAGCACTCGTGTTGAGCGCAGACTGACGCGGCATCTGCGAATCTGCGCGCCTAAACGATGCCTTTCGCGAGATACCGTCTTCGCCCGGGTAGATGTTCGTCGTGATGTGCACGCCGTATACGGCGGTATATAGACCCGATACCCATGGGGCCTTGTGACGTGTGGTACATAGCAATACTATCAATCGCGGGGTATGCCGTCCCGTTTGACCAATGTTTGCCTCATGGACAGATCGCGAGGGACATCACCGACAAATATGTTGTCCTGTTGATTTCCGAGGCACGTCCCCGGAAGTCTGATGGATGTGAAATGTCGCCGAATAAGCTTAGCGACGATTTCATAGAGACTGCTGAGTCCTCTGCAAGGTGTTCGAGCAGATCAAGCAGCGGCCGAGTTTGAGGAACGAGCCGTGGATGTCAGCACGACGCTCGAAACGAATACGGAGACGACGGAAGTGATGCAGCCAGGCATGCGTGCGTTCAACGACCCGGCGATACTTGCCAAGGCTGCTGCCATGTTCGGTCCGGCGCCTCTTGATCACCGGCTCGGTACCACGATCGCGCAACGCTCGTTGAGGCCGCTCGGAGTCGCAATCACGATCGGCGTAGACCACACGCGGTCTGCTCAGTGGATGGCCGCGCAATCCACGAATCGGTGGAATCGCGTCGATCAGAGGCAGCTATTGCGTGACGTCGTGGACCTTCGCGCCGGTCAGAATCGCGGCGAG
The DNA here is from genome assembly GCF_024656005.1 of Burkholderia sp. SCN-KJ. Classification (NCBI taxonomy): domain Bacteria; kingdom Pseudomonadati; phylum Pseudomonadota; class Betaproteobacteria; order Burkholderiales; family Burkholderiaceae; genus Burkholderia; species Burkholderia sp. SCN-KJ. Next base: position 119,420 of record NZ_JANKOG010000023.1, on the reverse strand, counting down.
CGGCGCGCCGTTGGCGTCGGTGGCAATGTGGTGTTTGGAACCGGGTCGTGCTCGGTCGGCAGGATTCGGCCGGCCCCAACGGCGCGAATCGATGATGAATCGACGGCGGCTCGCGAGAAGTCGATTTGGTTTGCTGGTCGCAGCTTCGCGAGAAGCAACCCGTGCAAGCGATCCCTTACGCCCGCAGTCTGCCAATCACGGTGCCGTCGCCGGCAAGTCATGCCCGAACCGCCGCCCTTCTCGACGGGCAGGTCGCGCCAGCGCTGTCCCGTTTCGAGAACGAACAGGATGCCGGTCAGTGCTGCGCGATTCGAAACAGGCAAGCAGCCTGGAGTCTTCTCGCGTCGCGGCTTGGGTGCCGGTAGTAGCGGTTCGATCAATGCCCACAGTTCGTCGTCGATGATCTGCTTGCCCATCTCTTCGGTCTCGGTTGTTCCGATGTCTGAGGTTAACAGCTCGCAGCGAAAGTTAACAGACCCACAGGATTTTTTTGAAACCGTCTCTTACAAAAATCGATCTTTTTCTCATCTTGAATCACGATCCGCGCGGTCGAAACAGCCAGGAAGGCGCGAGGCCTGAAAGGTATGCAAACCAATATCCAACGGGTGATCGAAATTCGAAACGTGGAACTGGAAGGCCATGGAGAGGCGATCCGGTTGCGCTTGTATCGTTCCCTGATCGAACAGAGCGTCTTACCCATCATTCGATGCTTTCACGCCGGCGGCGTCACTATGGGAAAGCTGAAGGGGACCCATCCATTTCGCGCAGAACTGGCTACACGAGTCCGTGCGCTGGTTATATCGGAAGACGACCCAACCGTGCGGGAATTTCCATTCGCCAAGCCGCTCCATGACGGACACCTGCCCCTCCGCTGGATGGTGAAGAATCCTCGTGTCCGGAGTGCAGACGAAAAACGCGCGGCGGCAGCAAGACAAGACGCGCGCGACAATCTCGCCATGGAACTCGCGACCACCGTTCGCGACCAGACCGGCTTCCGGTTTCCCGCTCATGCACAGCTCGCGCAACCGCTCGATCCGCGCATGACGCGCATCGCAAATCTGGGTCGCGAGAAATATCCAGATATGCGCGCGGTGGAGTGTGCGTTGGGGTGCCGAGCATATCTGCGCATCGCAATTCATCGACTCCATCCTTACGCTGCGCCGATCGAATCTCGCCGCCTCAAGGGGCCGCCCGTCGCATTTATCACCATCTCGGAGCACGATCTCATGCATATGGAGGCAGGAAGGTACGCCGCGAGACTCATGGTGTCTGGCGTATCTACTACGGTTAAGCGATACGCGAATGTCGGACACAAGGACCTGTTGTCACGCCAGGAAGTACTTGCCGACGTCTTCGCCTTCTTCAGCGAAAGGCCTGGCGCCGCTTCAGAGCACGCCTGATCCATAACACCGGTTAATGGGAGTTTGAAATGCCATTCAAGCGTAAGCTGGTCGCTGCCAGCGCGATTACCCTCGCGGTCATCGCCGCCGGTGCCGCGGCGTATCGCGTGTACGGCGGCGGCCCCGTAAGCGAGGCCGCCACTGGTGCCCCGCGCGTGGCGGATGTAGACGTCGCGACAGTGATCTCGCAGTCCGTCACTGACTATCAAAGCTATTCAGGTCGAGTCGAGGCCATCAACTACGTCGAGATCCGTCCCCTCGTCTCTGGAACGATCATCGCTGTACATTTCCGCGACGGCGCGCTCGTCAAGAAAGGGGACCCGCTTTTTTCTATTGACCCGCGGCCATATCAGGCGGAGGTCGACCGGGCGGTCGCGCAGCTAGCGTCGGCTGAATCTCGCAGCGGATACGCCGCAGGCGATTGGGCGCGCGCGCAGAGGCTGCTGACCGAGAACGCGATTGCCAAACGCGATTACGACGGGGCACAGAGCGCGAACCGCGAGGCCGAGGCCGCAGTCAAGTCAGCGAAAGCAGCGCTTGAGGCGGCGCGAATCAATTTGGGCTATACAGCCATTACGGCTCCCGTTTCCGGGCGAGTCTCCCGCGCGGAGCTGACCATCGGCAACGTCGTGTCGCCCGGGGCGAACGCTCCGGTGATGACGACTCTGGTTTCGACGTCTCCCATCTACGCTTCGTTTGACGTCGATGAACAGACGTATTTGCGCTTTCTCAGTCACGACTCGAAAGAGACGATCCCCGTCTGGATCGGCCTCGCCAACGAGACGGGATATTCGCGGCAGGGTGTGGTCGATTCAGTAGACAACCGGCTCGACACGAGTTCCGGGACGATCCGCGTGCGCGCGCGCTTCGACAACGCGGACGGCGTACTTGTGCCGGGGCTTTATATCCGGGCGCGCGTTGGCGGCGGTGCCGCTCATCAAGCGGTGCTCGTCAGTGACGCGGCTATCCAGACTGATCAGGACAAGAAGTTCGTGTTGCTGGTGGACAAGCAAAGCAAGGTCCAGTACCGCGAAGTGGAGCTGGGTGAGCAGCATCAGACCTTGCGCGTTATCACCGGCGGACTGCAGCCGGGCGACCGCATCATTGTGAACGGTATTCAACGGGCGCGTCCTGGTGATCGCATCAAGCCCAACCCGGTACAAATGTTGGGCGACGCGACTTCCTCAAAGGGCACTTCCTGAGTGAGCCCGGGGCACCACGCCCTTCTTGCATAGCCAGAGATCGTCATGAACCTCTCCAAATTCTTTATCGAACGCCCAATATTTGCGGCTGTGCTGTCGGCGGCGATTCTGCTCGCGGGTTTGATCTCCATGGTCAATCTGCCCATCTCCGAATATCCGGCCGTCGTACCGCCGGCCGTCGTGGTGACAGCGCAATACCCGGGCGCCAATCCCAAGGTGATCGCTGAAGCGGTCGCTTCGCCTCTTGAAGAGCAGATCAACGGCGTCGAAAACATGTTGTACATGCAGTCGCAGGCCAACAGCGACGGAACACTAACATTGACGATCACGTTCAAGCTCGGGACCAACCCCGATCTTGCTCAGCAGCAGGTCGAGACCCGGGTCAACCAGGCACTACCTCGCTTGCCGGAAGACGTGCAACGCCTCGGTGTGACGACGATCAAGTCGTCTCCGACAGTTACGATGGTCGTTCACCTTGTTTCACCGAGCGAGAAATACAACAGCACCTATCTTCGGAACTATGCGCTGATCAACGTTCGTGATCGTCTCGAGCGCATTCCTGGTGTCGGTCAGGTCACCCTCTGGGGCTCCGGCGACTACTCAATGCGCATCTGGCTCGATCCGCAAAAAGTGGCCGAGCACCAGCTTACCGCCAACGACGTTGTGACGGCGATACGGGAGCAGAACGTCCAGGTCGCTGCCGGTCAGGTGGGCGCGTCTCCGTCTACGCCGGATGCACCACTGCAACTCAACGTGAATGCGCTTGGCCGGCTTCAAACGGAAGACCAGTTCCGCGATATCGTTCTGAAGACATCGTCAGATGGCGCCGTCACGCGGCTCAAGGATGTCGCGCGCGTAGAAATGGGCGCGTCTGAATATGCACGTCGTTCGCTTCTGAACAACAAATCGGCCGTCGCCATGGCGATCTTCGAATTACCGGGTGCGAACTCTCTGGATATTTCGCAGCACGTTCGGGAAGCCATGAAGGATCTCCAGTCCGACATGCCGGACGGAGTGAAGTACGACATCGTCTATGATCCGACGCAGTTCGTGCGTGCGAGTATCCATGCAGTGATTCATACGCTGCTCGAAGCGATCGCGCTCGTCGTGCTCGTCGTCATTGTTTTTCTGCAGACGTGGCGCGCATCGGTAATTCCGCTGATCGCGGTGCCCGTGTCGATTGTCGGGACGTTTTCGCTGATGCTTGCTTTCGGCTTCTCGGTCAACGCGTTGTCGCTCTTCGGCATGGTGCTGGCGATCGGCATCGTGGTCGACGATGCAATCGTGGTGGTGGAGAACGTTGAACGCAACATCGCCACGGGGCTGTCACCAAAGGAGGCGACGCATCAGGCAATGCAGGAAGTGAGCGGGCCGATCATCGCGATCGCGTTGACGCTGGTGGCCGTGTTCGTGCCGCTCGCGTTCATGAGCGGCCTGACCGGGCAGTTCTACAAGCAGTTCGCGATGACCATCGCTATCTCAACTGTTATTTCAGCGTTCAACTCACTCACGCTTTCTCCGGCGCTGTCTGCTCTACTGCTCAAAGGACACCACGATCCGAAAGACTGGCTCACTCGTGCCATGAACACGGTATTCGGCCCGTTTTTCAATGCCTTCAACAAGGTTTTTCATCGCGGGTCCGAGTCTTATGGGCGAGGGGTGTCCAGAGTCGTCAATCGCAAGGCCGTAATCCTCGCAATCTACGCTGTGCTGCTCGGTCTGACGGTTCTGATGGAGAAGCTTGTGCCGAGCGGTTTCGTTCCCGTTCAGGACAAGCAATATCTGGTCGCCATCGTGCAACTGCCCAATGGCGCATCCCTCGACCGGACCGAAGAGGTGGTTCGCCAGGTCGGGGACATCGCCATGAAGACACCCGGTGTCAAGTCTGCCGTGCAGTTCCCGGGTTTATCAGTCAATGGCTTCACGAATTCATCGAGTTCTGCGGTTGTCTTTTTCGCTGAAACGCCCTTTGAAGAGCGCGAAGGCAAATCGATGACGGGACTTAGCATTGCCGCGGAATTGAACAAGCGATTGTCTGGAATCAAGGGGGCGTTCGTCGCGGTCTTCCCTCCGCCGCCTGTTCTTGGTCTTGGCACGCTCGGCGGTTTCAAGCTTCAGATCGAAGATCGGCAGGCTGCGGGCTATACAGCGCTCGACAACGCGACCCAGGCTTTCCTCAAGGAGGCCGCGAAGACACGTGAACTTGGCCCAGCATTCTCCACGTATCAGATCAATGTGCCACAGGCGAATGTAGACGTCGACCGAGTGAAGGCGAAGCAGCTGGGAGTGTCCGTCACCGACGTCTTCAACACGATGCAAGTCTATCTCGGCTCGGTCTATGTGAATGACTTCAACCGCTTTGGCCGGGTCTATCAGGTGCGGGTGCAGGCGGATGCGCGATTCCGCGCGCACATGGACGATATTGGATCGCTCAAGACACGCAATGACAGGGGCGAGATGGTGCCGCTGTCGACCCTCGTGAAAATCACACCAACCTTTGGTCCTGATTCCGTCGTTCGGTATAACGGCTTCACGGCTGGCGACGTCAATGGTGGCCCCGCACCGGGTTACTCGTCGGGTCAGGCCCAGGCCGCCATCGAAAGGGTCGCCGCCAAAACGTTGCCACGAGGAATGAAGTTGGAGTGGACTGACCTGACCTATCAGGAGATTTTGGCCGGGAACGCGGCGCTCTGGGTGTTCCCTGTCAGCGTTTTGCTCGTCTACATGGTGCTGGCGGCAATGTATGAAAGCCTGACGTTGCCCCTGGCCATTCTGATGATAGTTCCCATGAGTGTCCTTTCGGCGCTACTCGGCGTCTGGTTGACCCGCGGAGATAACAACATCTTCACGCAGATCGGCCTAATGGTGCTGGTCGGGTTGTCCGCGAAGAATGCGATTCTGATTGTCGAGTTTGCGCGCGAGCTGGAGATGGAAGGGCGCTCGATCGTTCAGGCCGCTATTGAGGCTAGCCGACTGCGCTTGCGACCGATCTTGATGACATCGTTCGCGTTCATCATGGGCGTGGTACCTCTCGTCGTCTCCGGCGGAGCTGGTTCGGAAATGCGTCACGCAATAGGTATCGCCGTGTTCTTCGGAATGCTCGGAGTGACACTGTTCGGCTTGCTTCTGACACCCGTCTTCTATGTCTCTCTTCGAAAGCTCACGAGGACGGAGCATATCGTGGACAAGCACGGACATCACCCGCACGTTCGCGGTGTCGATGCTTCGGTTGACGCATGAGGTCACCATGTCGACAACTCAAATGAAACGTGTTCTGCTGGGTTCGCCGTCGCTTGCCGCCGCGGCACTGCTAACGGCGGGATGCTCGCTTGCACCGGAGTACAAGATCCCTGATGCCGCCAACCCCGCCGCTTTCAAGGAGACCGCGACCATCGCGGGCGCTTCGACCAGCTCGGCAACGAAAGGCGAGGCGGGCACCTGGAAGATCGCGCAACCTTCTGAGCAGATTCCTCGCGGGAAATGGTGGATGATCTTCGATGACGTGACGCTCAACGACTTCGAAGATCAGGCGCTTTCGGCCAACCAGAGTCTGGCCGCTGCGGCGGCTCGGGTCAAGGAGGCTCGCGCCGCCCAGCAGGCCACCGGTGCGGACCTGTTCCCGACTATTGGGGCGGGCTTTGGACCTACTAGGGAAAAGGTCTCGCCCGCCTCGCTGTTCCGGCCTAATAGCATAAACATACCGGCCCAGACGTTTTGGCGCGCCCAAGGCACCGCGACTTATGAAGCGGACCTTTTCGGAAGGGTGTCTGACGCGGTCAAGGCGAGTCGTGCAGAAAGCGAGCAATCGGAAGCGCTCCTGCTCTCGGTGCAGCTCGCGCTTCAGGCTGACGTGGCCGCAAACTACTTCGCAGTCCGCCAACTCGACGCACAACTGCAGGTGTATGCGCAGAACGTTTCGCTGCGCGAACAGGCGCTTCAGCTTGTGCAGTCGAAGTTCGGGGCGGGAGATATCGCCGAACTCGATGTAGCCAGGGCGCGGGCTGAGCTTGCGACTGCCCGTTCTGACGAAATGACAGCACAACGGAAAAGGGCAGTCGCTGAGCATAGTCTCGCGGTACTCCTCGGCGAGGCACCGTCGGGATTCTCGATGGCCGTGAACCCATTGCAACCTGTTCAGATTCGGATTCCCCCGGGGCTGCCTTCAGGGCTCCTAGAGCGACGGCCAGATATTGCAGCGGCTGAGCGGGCGATGGCCGCGGCCAATGCACGCATCGGCGTGGCCAAGGCGGCATATTTTCCTTCGTTATCTATCACCGGCTCCGCCGGATTCGAGTCCTCGACGCTAGCCGATCTTTTCAAATGGTCAAGTCGAGCCTTTATTCTTGGTCCCCTGGTTGGCACCGCATTAACGGTGCCCATTTTCGATGGGGGCCGTCGCGCCGGGAACCTTGCGACGGCGCGAGCCGTGTTTGAGGAAGACGTGGCCAACTATCGTCAGCAGGTCCTCAAGGCGTTCCAGGAAGTCGAGGACAATCTGTCGGACCTCAAGATTCTCGAGCTGCAGACCAGTACTCAGAACGAGGCGGTGCTGGCGTCGACGCGCGCAGCGCAAATCTCGCGTACCCAATACATGGAAGGCGCTGTCAATTACCTGGACGTGATTGACGCGGACCGAACGGTACTTCAGGCGCGAACAACGGCCGTCGAGCTTTCCGGCCTTCAGGCTGCCGCTACCGTGAACCTTGTCCGTGCGCTGGGTGGAGGGTGGGGTGATGCCGGCGCCGTTGGGACATCCAATACCAAACAGTTTTCCAGGTAGGTTCCATGAACAACCCGCGTCTTCGCGAAATTCCGATCTTGGAACGCTTTCTCGCGGCCGTGAATATCGGCATGGCGAAATTCACCCTCTGTGACATTCGAGATGGCTGGAGCGCACGATTCGACGCCTGCGCGACGGCGAGTCTGCATTACTGCATGGACGGGAGCGGTGTTTTGATAACGCAACAGGGGGAGAGTGTATCCCTCAGCTCACATAGTTTCGTGCTCTTGCCCCCCCGCGTCGCTTACAAGATAGAAGGCGCCAAATCGTGCACCCAGCCCGAAACGGATCGCGGACGTGTATGTGAGTGGCCTTGGCGGGAAACGGTGCCCAGCGTCCAAGTAGGTGGTGGGGCCGAAGGCATTTCGACCGCGTGCGGCGAACTTTGTCTTGACACCACTTCTGGCAGCGACCCGTTCAGGACGTTGCGACATCCTCTGGTGGCCCAGTTCGACGGCGAGTCAGGATTGAGGGATCAGTTCGTTTTGCTGCTAGCTGAATGCGCGCGCCCAGGGCTTGGCTCGCAGACTCTTGTCGAAGCTCTCCTCAAGCAATGCCTGATCATGGTTCTTCGGTGGCAGATTGACAACGGCGGTGTCGACCTGCCTTGGGCGGCAGGCATTGCTGACAGGCGCCTCGCGAGTGCGCTACAGGCTATTCTCGAACGATCCGCATCCTCATTGTCAGTCGAGCGTCTTGCCCACATCGCTGGAATGAGCCGCTCGGCCTTCGCGGCGCAATTCATGAAAGCATTTGGGCAGTCGCCAATGGCCATGCTGAAGGTCGTGCGCCTGAAGAAAGCTGCCGAATTGCTTGCTACCACTAGCTTTCCAGTAGCCGAAGTGGCGAAAATGGTTGGCTTTTCGAGTCGGAGCAACTTCTCATTGGCATTTAATTCATTGCACGGCTTGGACCCCAGCGCCTTCCGGCGTCGCCTTACCGGTGTCCACGACCGGACAAACCGGACGGCTCGCGAGTAGGCGCACATTGAGAGAGCTATCCTTGCTCGGTGTCGGCGATCGAAGCAACGAAAAAGCCGGGCCCATATGAAATCTGGGTGGCTAAGGCGGCTCGGGAATGCCATGTTCGCAACTGAGCTGAGATTCATCGCTCATCACGAGGATACTTCCGGGTTCAAGATCACCGTGTCTGACACGATCGTGTTTGGTCTTTGGGGGAGTTGCCATACGAGGACTAGGGTTCAACGAACGGACGGCGATCTGCAAGAGTCCGATCGAAGGATAAGCATCCCAGTGAGCACATTTGGAAACCACCGACGTGATCATCTCGGTCGGAAAAGGAAGACGGTGACCGGGCTGGCCGCCGGTGCGCCGGTGTACCGCCGCGACCCGCTCGACGAGCCGGAAGCCGAAGTCACCAGGTTGCGCACGGTAGTGGCGAGCGCGAAGCTGAACATTGAGATTCTTCGAGAGGTGGCGGCATACTTCACGAAAACTTTGCGATGACGTATGCGTGGAATGCCCAGCATCGCGATCGATACAGAATCGGCCCGGCTTCGCGGGATTCTTGCCTGATTGAGGGCGTGTCACGTACTGAGTATCGCCGGTGGCGTGCCCAGGCGCCAAGTTGGAGAGCCGAGGTCGGTCGCTAGGAGAGCGTTGAGGGTGCGCCCTTCATCCTGCCCGACGCGGCGACGTGGCAGCCCTTGTATCGTGCGGCAGCTGCGCGCCCAGGACTGGTCGCCGAGCGCCGAACGTGCGTCGCCGACCACAACATCAGGGACCGTGTCCGCTCTACAAGCATGCGTATCGGGTGTCCTTGGATTCGACGTGTCGTCCGCCGATGGCGATGAATTTCGCGGATCGTCGTTTCGTCGGCTGGCGACCGCGTCAAGTGTGGGTAAGCCACATCACGTTCGTCGGGCCCTGCGAAGGGCGGCTCTATCCTTCAGCGATTCCGGATTCGCTGAGCCAGTTCGTCATTCGCGCTTCGATGTCAGGGCGGATCAACGTAAATCCTATCTGGCAAGCGTGGCGCGGCGCGTGCCGTGAACTTGAGCCGGCGGGTGTGTTGCTGCGCTTCGATCGCGACAGCCAAGATGCCGGGCGATCCTGACTTCCTGGTGTGTGATGAGCCTCATATCCGCAGCCCAACCATGCCGGCAACGATGTCCGCCGCCCAGAGTGACGCGACGCCAATTAACGTCCAGCTAATTGAATTAGCGCGGGGCACCGAAACGCCGTGAGCGAGCATGACAGTGCGCAGGCCGCAGACGATGTGAACGAGAACCAACCATACGCCCAGAGAATAATGTGGAATCAGCCGCACATCCCATGCATCGCCGATGAGACCGTTTGGAAGCGCGGTCGCCCATGCATAGTCAGAATCGGTGCCGAAGTATCTCGCGAGCACGAACACCGCGTTGATATGTGATGCGATGAATACAACAAGATAGGCACCCGATGCTGTTTGTAGTGTGCCGAGCAGGTCCCGCTTCTCACCCAGCTTGGGCAACAGCAACACGAGACCGCTCACGATTTGGAACACGACGAGCGTGATAAGGATCGGTTCAATCCATCCGGCACGGTATACGTGACGCAGAACCAGCATGACCGCTTTATGCGTGTGTGCACCGAAAATTCCGAGCGCATGATTGCTCAGGTGTGGGAAAAGGAACACGAGAATGATCGTGGCTGATGCTACGCCATGCATAACTCGCACAGGTGCAAGGTGGCGCGCGCCGGCGACACGGTTATCTAGGGCCGAGTTCGCCAGCACAGCTAGCATAGTGAGACAGAGCGCTGCAGCCCAGATACCGAGCCATACTTTTCCGTCCGCACCGTTAATTTTCATCAGATATAGAAAGACTCCTACGATGACAAAGAGCGGGGGTGACGCAAACGTGAAATGTGCAAGACGTTGAAGAATGACACCGCGTGACGTTATCACCGGTTGTCGTGCAAGGGAGTACAGGCTGAAAAACGCGCTTGCCGGAACTGCGAGAACAGCAGTGAGCGCAGCGAGGGCTGAAAACGTGTGATGTACGCTGGCTGCGTCATAAAAGCTGGCTAGATACCACGGATAGCCCAGTGCTAGAACCGCAGGGGTCATGTGCCAAAAGGCGAACGTTGCTCGTGAGCCGGTGGCGGATACGACGTGTGTCATTGTTGAAACTCTGGTTGTTCTGGCAAAGCACACGCATAAAGCCTTGCCAAAGGGGTTTGCTGGTTGCCTTGTTTGCGCCTTACACTGCGACCAGAATTGGACGGGCGTTCTATGCGCGGCCCGGAATATCAATACCCATTCACAATAGAGGGAGATCAAGGAAGGCTGTGAATGCATGCATGACATGTGGAAACTCGGTGATGCCGACTAGATCGTTTGCCCCGTAAAAGACCACGAGATTGCGCATCCGCGCGAAGACGGCCATTTTTGGCGAGCATGTATGCGGCTCCCGTGATACAGGCGCGCCCGGCAAGGAACCTGTTCATTGGTATCGAAACGCACCAATCGTGGCTCATATGCTTCACCGGTTTCCTCGACTATGACCGAGACCTTGACCCCGTTCGGCGTCAGCGTCGAATAGAGCTGAGTGTCTCCGGTGCGCGGTGTCCGCCATTTGCGTATGATCGGAAAGGCGGAAAGATCATCCACAGGTGAGTCCCTCAAAAAAGCAGTGGCAAGCCGACAATAAGAGGCCATGCAGCTCGGTGCCCCATTGGGGGCGGTATCATCCCTCATCGCGGATCCCCTCGAAGGGTTAGCGCTTACCGAGTCGCCATGTTGCTGTACGATGACTCAGTCGCACAGGGTCATAAACCGTTAGTTTTTCTAGGCCATAACGTTCGCGGAATCGTCGAGATCAGTTTCGCCTGCGCGTTCAGATGAGTTTGAAAACGCAACTTCCGAGTCTCTCGACGGTGCTTTCGGAGACGATGTCGGCGTAGTCGCGAGGCGAGGCGGGTTCTTGCTTTTTGCCGATGCTCCGATCAGTCAGCGCCTAGGCGTACATGCGGTGACTCCATACGCACTCGGCGAGCGATCCGAGCCCCGGCACAACGTGCGCAATACGAGATGCATCGCTCCCTGCTGAAGATCGATCAGGATATGCGCCCCTGGGTTGGCTCCAGCCCCGTTGCCGCCGTCTCTCGGGGGCGGCCATCTCGTTTTCGGATGCATCGGATATGATGAGGATGAGCAAAATGACCTTCCGTCTAAAATTCGGTGCATACCGTCTATGTCAGTCCCGGCCCGCCATCCGAGAAGATCTGGCAGGTCCATTTGAACTGTTGGATCTGCGCTTCGGGTACCACGAGCTATACGAGGCGAAGGCCGGGAAATGAAGCCTTGCGGAACGTGCTCAGTGCATGCGTCCGTTGTGATTCGGGTTCTTGAGGAGGTACTGTGGATGGTTGACGTATCCGTTCGCTATCGAAATCATTCGCGAAATCCACGCCTGCTGTTGTGATGCCCGGGCAATCGATGCCGGACGCCGTGACCACGATAGCGACATGCAGGGAGGACTTTGATGCCCGTACGTACCAATTGCCGCGGGCAAGCGGCCCAGTTTTCGTTCGGTTCGCGACGAACAGTCCGTCGTCGGCGACCGGATCGATGTCGAGTAGGTCGTCTCAACGGTTTCGCTGAACAACTCCGATTCCTTCACGAGCGCAGGAGCCGACAGAATACGGTCCACCGATGCCGGGCGACAGTCCGCAATTGCGTTGCGAAACCGGGCCTAGATCTAGCGGCATAAGGGCTATGCGGAGGCCGTGTCGAGCAGAAACAGCGTACCTGTTTGCGCGCATATTATGACCCAGCGAGTTTGCCGAATCTTGGCTCTATCCGATATGGCGTCAGATTCGTAGTATGGGGTCTAGTGGCTGCCCGCCGCTAGTACTTTGGAGCCTATGATGCCGATTCTTACCGCCGACATGCGCAACGTCGTCCAGCGCGCGATTCTTTCGTTCGTCGCGACAGTAAATGAGGATGGATCGCCGAATCTTTCACCTAAAGCATCGTTAATCGTGCGTGATGACGCACTATTTTTCGCGGATATCGCCTCGCCTCAAACCATTGAGAATCTTCGAGGAAATCCGGCGATTTCAATCAACGTCGTCGATGTCTTCGCTCGGCGCGGTTATCGTTTCAACGGCGTCGCCTGGATCCTGCCTGACGGCGATCTCGATCGGACGTACATCTCCGAGTGGGTTTGGCGGACGAATGGTCATGACTATCCGGTGAACCACGTCGTGCGCATCGACGTTCGTGAGGCACTGCCCATACTTTCACCCGCCTACCGCTTCGGAGATGCGGCTTCGGAAGACGCTCTTCGCGAAACGTATATGGCGAAATACGGTGTCCGGCAACGGGAGGCCCCTTTCCCGCCGTCAACGATCGCGAAGAACGATTGATGCGTGAGAACGATATCCAGGCGCGGGACAAGTTCCGTTACCGCCTAACGATCGATTCGAATCGAAGCGCAAGCTGCCGGTTGCGCCCAACCCGTTGAATCGCGAGTTCACCCCCGCCGGCCCGAATCAAGTGTTCAGCTTGGACATAACGTACATCTGGACCGACGATAGCTGACTATACTTGACCGTGGTGCACGACCTGTTCGACCGAGACGTCTTTGGCTGGCTGATCGAGCCGGGCATCACGGCGGATCTCGTGACAGACGCGCTGACGAACGCGAGGCGTCGACGGTGTTCCGCTGCGGGCGCACTGTGGGACTCGGGTCGGGGCGGATAGTACGCGAATCACTAGTTCCAGCACAAATTGGCTGGCGTACGGTATGCGCTGCTCGATGAGCCGCACCGGAAGTTGTTGCGGTAACGCCCCGACGGCGAGGTTCTTCAACAGCTTGACGGTCGAATGGGTTCACATCATACACAACAGGTCGCGAAGGCCGATCCGTTTGAATGTATAGAGATGTTTTACAACCGCAGTCATCGTCATTTGTCTCTCGGCGTTGTTTCCTCGGAACGGTTCCTGTGGGACTGGATTCAAGCTCAGCAGACCAAGGACGCCTTTGCAAATCTCGGAACCGTTGAAGTGAATAAAAAGACGGCGGAACCTCAGTTTTCCTCATAATAGCAAGGATTGACGGCCACCGGTTGGTCCTTTCGCTGATCGCCACCGCGTTGATATCTAGTCTGCTCTCGAATTTGTTCGCGCGGCCGCACTATGAGGGGTTGACGCAGCGGCACATGAGGGGGTGAATCTCATTAATCTGTGTGCATCGTCGGCACACTCTCATGACGGTTCCCTGAAGAGGCAGTGGATGCAACATCGGTCGACTCATGTCCGCATTCCGCTATTGCCCCTTCATCTCGTCCGGGAAGGCGGAGTACGCGACCAGTATTTCCGAGTTAGTGCGTGAGCGACGTGCGGCGGCTATGAAGGCGGGTTGGAAATATCTGTTGCTGGCGCGTGCGGCTATTGGCATGTCCCGAGCGAGGGACACGATGGACGACTTTTCGGCCGTTAAATCTTCTCACGGGAACGTCGAATGAGTCCTCTAGTCAACGATCAGCGCGACGCGATGATGACCAAATATTGTCGAACTAAAACGGGAAAAGCCGGCCGAGATGTCGGTCGGCTTTGCCTCGCTGACTCGAGATGTGCAGTTCCAGCAATCGGAATGAATCACTCCTTGAACAAGTGTGAAGAGTGCGTCACTGCTCCGCCGGCACGGATTGCAGCGGCGACGAGAGCCGTTTCAGCAAGCTGTTCGTTGGTTGCTCCTGCGTCACGAGCGTCTTTGGTATGCAGTTCGATGCAGTAAGGGCATTGGGTTGTCAATGCGACTGCGACTGCAATGAGCTGCTTTTGCTGTACGGTAAGAACGCCCTCGGCGAACGCCGCGTCATTAAACGCCCAGAAGCTTTTCGCGGCCGCAGGCGCGTTTTCATTCAGCTTTTTCAGACGGCCGAGGTTCTTCATGTCGATCATCATTCTCTCCATATTCAAAGGTTGGTGACAGAATAGTATCGAGTTCGCGGTTCCATATGGTCTCGATTTGGTTCAAATTCGTCCCGAGATCAATCCTTCAGGGTGGCGACCTTGTGGTAATTAATTCACGATATTCGTACGCGTTGGATGGCAGGAAATCGTGGACATAGATTCTTGACACATGAACACGGGAGATGCGTACGTTAAACGCGTCGCTCTTTCATGTACTGCTCAATTACATGAAAGCAGCCAACGGCTCGGCCTTGGAGATACGGCGGTGGGTCGACAGCTGGCGTCGACTTCTGTCACGTGGGTCGTTTCCTTATCCCATACGATTCTTGATTGGGGAAGAGTCGCCACCGCTTCAATTGGATGTTAAGGTGAATATCGAACCTATCGTCTGGTCAATCAGTCGCGCTCGATTCGATATTTGATATTCGATCGAAGATTGACGCTCGAGATATCTCATAGCGTCGCGCCCAAAATGACACATTTATACTGCGTCGACGATCAGGGCATGATGCGGGATTCTTGCGGAGCGCGGGTTACCCCTCGAGCCGTTCGCGATGATCAAGAACTCACGACGATACTAAACGGCGTGGTCGTTCGCCGACGGGGCGAGAAGCGTGAGCGGCACTTCAGCACCGTCTGTTCGTGAAGGTCCATAGACAGCAATCTTGTTCCCACCAACAGACATTTGGACCTGAGTGACCGGCTGGATGTGCGGATTCAACCATATCGAGCGCCCGAAAGCCGAGATTCGTGGCGGGGTTGAGCATCGGTTTCGCGTCCGAACCCGCTAGTTCGTATATACGAAGACTCGAGACCGAGTTTTGAGGAGGTGGCTGCGCGAATTCCGACTGTGAGATAAGTGGAGCGGCCGGGGTCACAGCGAGTGATAACGCAGACAAAGGACCCCGGAAGATGATGAAGAGAACCCTACGGACGCACTCAGCCGCGTTCAAAGCGAAGGTGGCACTGGCAGCGGTCAAAAGCGGGCGGACTGTGCCCGAATCGGCACGGTAGTTCGGTGTACACCTGACCGCGATCACATAATGGAAACGGCGGTTGTAGGGGTGTGCCGAAGAAGTGTTCGGCGCCGCCTGCGCGCTCGAATGAGACGCCGCTACCTCCGAAGGCGCTGCACGCAAGGATCGCGACGCTGACGCTGGAGAGCGGTGTTTTAGAAGGCACGCTCACAAGAACCCGATTGTTGCGCGTAAAGCGATGATTGACCGCGGCTATGCGTTGCCGGTTTCAGAGCAGGCCCGATTCGTCGGCATCGAGAGATAGAGCGTATATTACCGGCGCAGCCGGTGAACGAGGCAGATCAGCTGTTGATGCGGCGGTTCGACAAGCCGCTCCCGGTGTTCCCGTTTGCCCGCGCGCGGAAGTGGCGCGCCTGCTGCGCCGGGAGGGGCGTGAAATCGGCCATCGACGCGTGGGCACGCTGATGAGGCGCGTGGGCGTGGAAGCGCTGTACTTCAAGCCGAACACGAGCCGTTGGGGTGCGTCTAGCCCTACCTTGTGCGTGGCATGATGATCGACCGGGCCAATCAGCCGTCGGCGCGGGACGCGAGCTACATTTCGATGGTGTGAGGCGCCGTGTACGTGACGGCGGCGGTGGAGTAGGCGAGCCGTAAGATTCTCGCGCAGTGGGCGACCACCAAGCGGGAAGCGGTGCATTCTGTTGAAGCGCTCGAATAAGCTGTGCAAGGCTGCACTAGACCAAACAGACAGCGTCGTATCGTGTGACTCAGTTCGGCCATAAACGGTCGGTCCGATGGCGTCCCCGAAAGCGGCCGGCCATGGACCTTTGGGGCTATGACCGGCGCTCGCTCACGGCTACAGCCACTGAACTATTTGCAGGTTCCGCGCCTCCATGGTCAACCGTCTACTGGCGCACCCGGCGCAGTATGGGCCAGTAGTACAGCGGCGATGAGCACACCAATCATGATGACTGCCTCGATCCTCAAGATCGTCAGGAACGAATGCGCAGCAGTGTTTCGCGTGCTGAACCGAACGCGTGGCAAATAGACTATTCGGTTGATGCCGCCCAACAGAGTCGCCGCTCCAGCCAGAACCAGTTTCGCGTCGAGGATCAGCCCCCAAACACTGTTTGTGAGCGGCACGAACGAGCCGCGGAGCCCACGATCAGCGTTGTGGGCTCCGCTCATCAGGACCACCGCCAATGCAAAGGTTGATGTCGCGGAAAGGCGCCCGGCGAAGCGCGGGAAGCCTTGGCTATTCGCGTGGTCGCGCAGCATCGGCAACACGCACACACCACCCGCGATCACGAGTCCAGCCCATGTTGCGGTCGCGCACAAGTGCACCCAGTGATTCCACTCTGGCAACACGAAGTTGCCAGCGTCAGCTGCATGACTGGACGCCGCCTTACTGAATGCGAAGGCGGCTGCGGTGAAGAGCGCGGCCCCCATCCAGATCGCCCCACCGCTTCGCCGTGCCCAGACCAGCATTCCGGTCCAGATAATTATGGCTGCGAAGCCGGTTGACCATGCCGCGCCGAAGTGCGATTGGGTCAGCACCGGGATCAGCGCCGCGAATGCGGTACCCGGTGCCGACCCGCTCATTAGTGCGGCTTCCAGTAACAGGTCGACGGTAATGGCAACGATCAGCGTGACAAGGCAGCCGGTTGCGAAGCGTTGCAACCGGCGGCCCGTGCCCGCCGGCGTATTATCAAGCATCAGTACCGACAGACAGGCGCCCACCGCACATGCGAACGCTACGTTAGCGACGGCGGCTACCACGATCGATGCGGAACCCGTCGCCCAGTCCATTACTTCACCTTGAATGAATAGTCGCCGTGCGTGCGATGTCCGTCTGGCGCTACTGCGACCCAATGCACCGTGTACGTGTCGGGCGGTAACGTTGGCAGCGGAACATGAATTGACTTCGTGTTGTTCGGATCGACCTCGGCCCGCGCGGTGTTCATTTGCTTACCATTCGAAGTGCTGACGTTCAGCGAGCTGAACGCAGGTTCAAGCGGTCCGTCGAACTCGATTGCCACCCTTGTCGGCGCCACCACTTCGGCGCCCGCCGACGGTGACTGCTTTTGCGGAAATACATGGGCGAATGCCGTCGATGCGATCAAGATACCTGTCGCGATGGCCGCTGCGCGCAAACCGTGACGATGTCGGTTGAATCTCGGCATGGCTATTCCCCTTTCCCGAAAAACGGCTTGCCAATCGAGTTGGGCATCACGTCGTCCAGAAACAGGTGTGCCTGAAACAGGACGCCTACGCCCTTTCCGCTCGCATGGTTGACCGGAATGACCGCTTCGGCGCCAAACTGGCCCCATCGGTTGAGCCAGAGCAGGCCGGGATTGATGCTGCCGGTCGTGTGTCCCGAACACGGACCGCCGGTACAGGTGCTCATCGGGAACTCGACGACCGGGATCAAGTTATTGAATGGCGCCTTGAGTCCCACATCCTGCACGAAGTTCTGCAGATACGGCAGGCTGTATTGCACGGTGACGCCCCAGCTTAACGAATCCGGGTCAGTGCTGTTCATCGTCAGGCGCGGACCGAGGGTCCCAGTGATCGCGAGTGGCTTCAGATACCTCAGGCTATCTGGCAAATCGCCGAATCCCTTGCCGACATAAAGCGTCGGCGTGATCGCGGAGTGTGGATCGGCGATCGACCTTGCTCCGGTGCCGCCCAGTTCCGCGACAGCGCCAACAGAGGCCATGAACTCGTGCTTTTCGTTCACGTAAAAGCGGTACTTGACGCCGATCGCGAAGTTGTCGAATCCGCGCGCCGGTCCACCGTTCGGCGCGTTGATGTTGACGTAGGTTCCCACCACTGAAAGCGCGAGATTGGGTGTGA
This sequence comes from Burkholderia sp. SCN-KJ, assembly GCF_024656005.1. NCBI lineage: Bacteria > Pseudomonadati > Pseudomonadota > Betaproteobacteria > Burkholderiales > Burkholderiaceae > Burkholderia > Burkholderia sp. SCN-KJ. The sequence continues at coordinate 101,278 of NZ_JANKOG010000023.1, read as the reverse complement.
TCAGCTTGTCCCATTCGAGAGACGTCGTGTTGATGTTCTGCTCGTCGCCGTCGTCGGTCAGCGATTTGACGTGGCCGGATTCCAGATTGACTTCGTCACCGACACCAGGGTCATCGACCGCCATTGTCGCCGGGAAAACCCGATTGCCGGCGATGGCGTGCGCTGATGCAAGTGAGGGGAGCAGAAGCGGGATAGCGATAGCAGCCGGAGCGAGTAGGGCCGTAAGCATCGGCAAACAGCCGTGTGCAGGAATGGTGCGCATGATTCGATCCTTGTGTGAGGCGCATAGTGTGCTCGCGAGCCTGTCAAAAGGCACGCGAGGACGCGACGATGCAATGGCACTTGCATCGTCGCCGGGCTGACTCAATCAGGATGAAAATGGGGGCGCACGCGGCTGGGCCGCAGCGAAGTGGAAAGTGCTGTGGAGCGTTTGAAACGTGGTAGCCGAAGCGGGATGAACTGCCCAATCGGTCGGCGCGAATCCGGTGGTCCCGCCAAGTAACACGGGCATGTCGGCAAGCAGCTCGCAATACGCGCATGCCTGCCAGTGGGCTGCCTTCTGGGGCAATGGCGAGTGGTCGGGAGCAGTAATGTCCGTGCCGGTTCGCGCGGTACAGTACGCCCCGGATATAGCATCGAACTGGTGCTCGGACGAAAGGCTTTGCGATACCGTTGGCGCGAGCGTCGCCATCAGGATTGCAAGCAATCCCAGGATGCTGCCCATCTTCCTGCGAAATAGAGCGAACATGACCTTGGCGGAATCGCGTACCGGTCGGTACGTTGCCGGGATTATGGCATGGGCGCCAGATGGTCCAGATGGGTAAGTACCCTACTTGTCCGTAGGTGCGGTGGACACGATCCTCGCGGTCACGAAGCGACTGGACAAGATGACTTCACCGGGGGGAGCTTCCCTCGGTATTTCGCCTTCCTACGGTCCCGCGTTATGCAGCAGCGTCCTTGGTCTGCTGAGCTTTGATCCGGTCCCGAAGGAAGCGCTCCGGAGAAACAAAGCCGAGCGACGAATGATGGCGACTGCGGTTGTAAAACACTTCGATGTATTTGAACAGATCGGCCTTCGTGTCCCGATGCGCTCGGTAGCGCGTGGCGTGAACCCGTTCGTTCCTCAAGCTGTTGAAGAAGCTTTCCGTCGGGGCGTTGTCCCAGCAATTTCCCTTACGACTCATCGAGCAGCGCATGTCGTAGGCGGCCAGTTTGTGCTGGAACTCGTGACTCACGTACTGGCTGCCCCGAGCCGAGTGGCACAGTGCGCCCGGAACAGGACGGCGGCGAAACCATGCCATCGTCAGCGCGTCCGTCACGAGGTCCGCCGTCATACGCGGCTTGATCGCCCAGCCCGCCACCTCCCGGTTGAACAGGTCGAGCACCACGGCCAGGTACAGCCAGCCCTCGTCGGTCCAGATGTATGTGATGTCCGAACTGAACACCTGATTCGGCTCGGCGGGCGTGAACTCGCGATTCAACAGATTCGGCGCAACCGGCAGTTTGTGCTTCGAATCGATCGTTACCCGGTAACCGCGCTTGTGCCGGGCCCGGATACCGTTCTCACGCATCAGCCGTTCCACGCGCTCCTTGCTGGCCGGAAAGCCGCGCTCACGGATTTCCTCGGTCATGCGCGGCGAATCGTATGCGCCCTTGAACTCGGCGTGCACCGTCCGAATCAACGTCAGCAACTGTGTGTCCGTCAGCCGCGTTCGTCCCGGCGTACCACCACGCTTCCACGCGCGAAAGCCGTTCACGCTCACCGACAACGCGCAACACAGCGACGACAGCGACTATTGCCCGACTTGCCGGTCAATCCAGGCATACCTCACAGCAGGTCCCTCGCGAAGTATGCTGCCGACTTTTTTGCGATCTCAAGCTTCATCTGCAGGCGCTTGTTCTCCGCTCGCAGTCGAGACAGTTTCATCTGCTCTGGCGTGACCGGCTTCGCTCCGGCACCGTTGAGCTTGCCCGACGCCTCGGCCTTCGGCCAGTTGCGAAGCGTCTGCTCCGAAACGCCCAGCTCACGGGCCACCACGGCCACTCCCTGGCCATCCTTGACCGGCTGCACGGCGGCCCGCTTGAACTCCGCTGTGTACACCTGTTTCGATACCTTGAACATGCCTGATTCCCTTCTTTTCCGTCGAGTTTATACACGACCTCTTGGAAGGCGAAATTTCCGGGGAAGCTCAGGGCTTACACATCTCCAATCTGGAGAATGCGACATTCGTCACGCAGATGCTTCTCGAGTGGCTAGGCGAGCAGGTGGTGTCGGCGGCTTGACGACCGGACGGCACACGGCGTCGCAGACCACGCCAGCGGGCGAGCGGCCGAACGCTCCGCCGTGTGCCGATGCGTGGTGCCGCCTGGTAACGGACGGGCTGAACATGGCATGCTTCTGACGCCGTCCCGAGGACGGCGTGATTGCGCCTAGTGACTGTGGCGGCCGGCGCGCATTCAACCGGTCGTCACAATACCTTCAAACCGAAGAGTTTCGATGGGACTAGCAAAACATAGTCGCGGTCGATGGAACACCCGCCCCACACTAGTATTATTTGATAAGCCTTCGGTTGCGCATCGAGAGGACCGGTAGCGCTTCCGGAGGGCAATTCCGGAAGGCCAGGTTGGTGTTGTAGTTCACGTTGGTACGACGACTCGTGATCGTGAGGCCGTTGTGCGTCATCTCGGCGTGAACCTCGCGATGAGCGAGCACGGACCCCTGCTTGCGCCCTAAAGCGGTTCAGCGCCGCGATCGCTCCACCGTCCCGCCAGCCGTCACAGTCGCATCGCGGAGCGTCGGGTCGGGCACATGACCGGAGGTGCGGCTGCGACGACGCGGTCCGGTGGAAACTGCCGTACCGATGTGCTTGACTCGTTGTTGCTTAGCGTCTGTTTTTTTCAGGTACCGGCGTCGTCATTCCGCCGAGTGACCTCACGACATCGCCGCGATGTCCCTGCCACTTGTCTCTCTCAGCAAGAAAAGCCCGGCGATACCCGCGATCGCGGCCACGATCACCGGATACCAGAGACCTGAATAAATGTTGCCACGGGTCGCGACGATCGCGAATGCAGTGGCGGGCAGCAAGCCGCCGAACCATCCATTGCCGATATTGATCGGCAGGGACATCGATGTGTAGCGGACCTGCGTCGGAAACATTTCGACCAGCACGGCGGCGATCGGCCCGTACGTCATTGTAACGAACAGCATCAGAACAACGAGGATCAGTATGGTCATCGGGTAGTTGATTGCGTTTCCGTCAGCCTTGTCTGGATAGCCGTAGCGCCGCAATGCCTCACCCAGCGAGGCGTGAAAATTCGTCTTCGCTTGCCTTACTTGCGGGTCATTGCCGTTATAAGACTGGATCAAACTGCTACCGATCCGGATCGACGCGGGTTCTCCGCGTGCCGCGGCGCGGTTCTCGTAGCTGAGTCCTAGGGTTGCCAATGTCGCTTTCGCTACGTCGCACGAGGTCGTGAACTTTGCGCTGCCGACGGGATTGAACTGGAACGAACACTCCGCCGGATCGGCGGACACCATGATGGGTGAATGTTGCTGGGCGCGTGCGAGCGCCGGGTTGACATAGAACGTCAATGCCTTGAACAGTGGAAAGAAAGCGAGCGAGGCGATAAGGCAACCGCCGACAATGAGCGGTTTGCGTCCGATGACGTCGGACAGTGCGCCTGCGAGGACGAAGATGGGAACGCTGATCAGCAGGGCGATCATCATCAGCATGTTGGCAGTCCCGGTGTCGACCTGCAGCGTTTTCGTCAGGAAAAACATGACATAAAATTCGCCCGTGTAGCCGACCACCGCCTGCCCGGCGACGATCAGAGTGCCGAGTAGAACGAGGCGCAGGTTCGACCAACGGCCGAACGCGTCCTTTAGCGGCGCCTGCGAGCCCTTGCCTTCAGCGATCATTTTCCGGAATGCAGGGGACTCGTGAAGCTTGAGCCGTATCCAAACTGAGATTGCGAGCAGGATCACGGAAATCAGAAACGGCACCCGCCAGCCCCATGCCGTGAATTGCGCCTCGCCCACTCGATTGCGCACGCCCGCGATGATGAGCAGCGCGATCACGATCGCGAAGATGGCGGTTGCCTGAATGCAGGCTGTCCATGCGCCGCGCCGGTTGTTCGGCGCGTGTTCCGCGACATACGTCACGGCGCCGCCGTATTCACCGCCCATCGCGAGTCCCTGCAGGCAACGTAAGGTCACGAATCCGATCGGAGCCCAGATCCCGATCTGGGAGAAAGTCGGTAATAGGCCGATCATGAACGTCGCAAAACCCATGATCAGGATCGTTACCAGGAAGGTGTACTTGCGGCCGATCAGGTCGCCAATACGGCCGAAGATGATGGCGCCGATGGGTCTGACGACGAACCCGGCCGCGAAGCCGAGCAGCGTGAAAATAAATGCCGCGGTTGGATTCACGCCTGAGAAGAATGCGGTGCTGATGTAGGCGGCGAGCGATCCCACTAGATAGAAGTCGTACCACTCGAACATTGTGCCGAGCGACGACGCGATGATGACTCGCCGCATGGATGTATCGGTTCGCGCCGCCGTGGCGTACTGCGCTGAAATGTTCATCAAAGTCTCCGTTTTTTTATGAGGAGCCGGCAGGCACCGGCTCGGGTTCAACCGTGAAAGAGGCGCACGCTCTTCAACTGGGTGTCGTCGAGCATGGCCTGCAGCCCGCGTTCCTTGCCGATTCCTGACTGCTTGTAGCCGCCGAAAGGCGCCTCGACGACCGCCTTGACTCCGTAGTTGATGCAGACTGTTCCGGCCTGGGTCGCGCGGGCAGTCCGGATCGCCCGCGCGGAGTCGCGCGTGAAGACGCAGGCCGCCAGTCCATAGGGTGAGTCATTGGCGAGGCGCAAGCCTTGCTCTTCCGTGCGAAAGCACAAAACCGTTTGGACTGGGCCGAAAATTTCCTCGCGCGATACGCGCATCTCGTTGGACGCCTGGAGGAAGAGAGCAGGCGGGGCGTAGTAGCCGTCCTTCAGATCGGCGCGGGTTGCGATGTCCTGACAGGTGGTAAAGCGCGCACCTTCTTCGAGTCCAACCTCGCGATACCCTTGGATGCGCTCCAGTTGCGCGGCGTTGATGACCGGCCCCATCTCCGTTTCGTCGTTGCCGGGATCGCCGATGCGGACGGCCGAGAGCGCCTGCGTCAGACCGTCGACAAATGCATCGGCGACGCCCTCGTGCACGATCAACCGCGTGCATGCCGCGCAAACCTGTCCCGAGTTGCGGATGGAATCGACTTTCGCTACCTCGATGGCGGCCGGCAGGTCAGCGTCGTCGAATACGACGAGCGGCGACTTCCCGCCCAGTTCGAGCGTGACCCTCTTCAGGCCGGCCGCCGCGGCGGCATAGATGCGTTTTCCCGTGTCCGTGCCACCGGTGAACGAAATTTTGTCGATGCCCGGATGGTGTATCAATGCGTTACCTGTCGTGCCGTCGCCGAACACGATGTTGACGACGCCCGCTGGAAGCCCCGCATCTGCCACCGCCCGTCCGAGTTCGAGCGCCGATAGCGGCGTGACCTCGGAGGGCTTGAGCACAACGGTATTGCCGGCCGCGATGGCCGGCGCGATTTTCAGCAGTGCCAGCGTCAACGGGTAGTTCCACGGCACGATCAGTGCACAGACGCCGAGAGGCTCACGTAACGTGAAGTTGAGCACGTCACGTTCGGCGACCTGCAGTGTCTCACCTGTAAGACCGTGCAAGACGCTCGCGTAATAGTCGACCGTATAAGGCAAATCACGCATGGCCGCGCGGGAAACGCCGATCGGCTTGCCGACGTCGAGCGTTTCTAGCCAGGCGAGCCGCTCCGCTCGACGTTCTAGTTCGCTCGCGAGTCGTCGCATGTATTCATGGCGCTCGCGACCCGTCGTGCGGCCCCAGACGACCTGGAAGGCGTGCCTTGCAGCAGCGACGGCGGCGTCCACTTCCGCGTCGGTCGCCGCGGCGAAACGGGCCAGCGGCGTACCGTTTGCGGGGTTCAGTGTGACGTGGGCCTTTTCGCCTCGCGGTGCGGGGAAATCGCCGTTGATGAAATGGCCGTACGTGCCGGCCGCCTTAAGTTCCTGCTCGAGAGTCAGGCGGTTCATGGTTTGTTCCTTGACGGTAGTGACGGGCGCAAAGTCGGTGGGTGGCGCTCGCGATGAGCGTCCGCGTCGAGCATCACCGCGATTTCGCGAGAATCAGATCGGCCGCTTTCTCTCCGATCATGATGGCGGCGGCATTGGTGTTGCCCGACACGATGATCGGCATGATTGAAGCGTCGGCGACCCGGAGACCATCAATGCCGCGCACACGCAACTGCGGATCGACGGGCGCCGTGGCATCGCTTCCCATCCGGCAACTACCGACCGGGTGATATACCGAAAACGCCTTCTCTCGAATAAACGCGAGGATGTCGTCGTCCGTGCGGCAGTCCCGGCCAGGCGAGTACTCGTCCGTGATCAGCCGCTGCGTGGGTGCGCCGGCCATCACCGACCGCCCCAGCTTGACCGCCGCGATCATCGTCGCGACGTCGGCCGGGTGGTTCAGGTAGTTCGGCTGGATCGACGGCGGCATGAGCGGACTGCGCGATACGGCGTGTACGCTACCGCGCGCCTCGGGGCGCAGCTTGCAAACGGTGAGCGTGAAAGCCGAGAACGAATGCAGTGATGGGTCGGCACGGTCGCTGCTGTACGGATACAAGTGAAACTGGATGTCCGGACGAAGGAACGACGGGTCGGTGCGAGCAAAGCCGCCCGCGATACCTGCGAGCCACGTCAGCGGGCCGCGACGGTGTGTGATGTAACGCAGTACCATCCCGACTTTGCGACGCCAGCTGACCAAGTCGTCGTTGACCGTGATCTTGTCGCGGGTCTCGTAGATCAAGCGCGCCTGCAGATGATCTTGCAGGTTTTCGCCAACGTCGGGTGCCGCGTGAACGAGCGGCACGCCGAGGCGCGAGAGCACTTCCGGATGGCCGACACCCGATAGCTCAAGCAGTTGCGGCGTCTGCAGAGCTCCGGCGCTCAGGATGATTTCGCACCGAGCACGCGCGATATGAAGAGAGCCATCGTGACGCTGGTATTCGATACCGGTCGCGCGCTTGTCCGCAAACAGTACGCGTTGCACGTGCGCATGGGTACGCACGACCAGATTGCCACGCTGCATCGCCGGACGCAGGAAGCCAACGGCAGTGCTGCAGCGCAGCCCGTCACGTGCCGTCGCCTGGAAATAGCCGACGCCTTCCTGACCGTCTCCGTTGAAGTCGTTGTTGTAGGGAATTCCGTGCGCTATGGCCGATGCGATGAATGCGTCGGCGATCGGGTGCTTGTCATCGGGGAAGTCGCTGACGGCCAGTGGACCGCCGGTTCCGTGCCATGGGTCGGCGCCACGCTCCTGGTCTTCGGAGCGAATAAAGTAGGGCAAAACGTCGTGGTAACCCCATCCGTCGCAGCCCAGACTTTTCCAGTCATCGTAGTCCTCGCGCTGGCCGCGGACGTATAGCAGGCCATTGAGAGAACTCGAACCTCCGAGCACGCGTCCGCGTGGCTGCTTCACGCGTCGCCCGTTCAATTCCGGCACCGGCTCGGTTTCGAACATCCAGTTCAGCTTGGGATTGAACATCGTTTTGCCATAGCCGAGCGGCACGTGAATCCATATGTTGCGATCTTTGCCTCCCGCCTCGAGCAGCAGCACGCGGTACCGGCCGTCGGCGCTCAATCGGTTTGCGAGGACGCAGCCGGCGGACCCAGCGCCGACGATGATGTAGTCGAACTGTTCAGTCTGCATGGGCGTTTCCGTCCGTGGCACGGTGCGAGGCGCCGGCGTTGCCGAAGGAACCGCGGAAGGACGACTGCGCTGCTTGTTCGGCGTTGGCTGTCGCTCTCATCTGAAAATGCTGCATCGGAAGCGTCTCCTTACGTTTATTTGAGTATGCGATGTAGGCTCATTCTTTCGGAACAAGCGAGCCACCTTCCGAAAGCGGATGGACGAGATGCTGATAGATGCGCAGCCAGCCGCGAGGCGCCGACGGTTTTGCCGGGGCGGCCGCGGCGACGCGCTCGGCCAGTTCGTCGGTCGGAACATTCAGTTCGACCGAGCGGTTCTTCACGTCAATCGTGACGAAGTCGCCATTCTTCACGAAGGCGATCGGGCCGCCGTCGGCGGCTTCTGGCATCACTTGTCCGATCGTGAAGCCGTGATTCAATCCCGACAACTGGCCGTCGGTTATGACGGCGATGTCTGCGCCGAGCTGGGCGCCGTTAACTGCCGCAACAAACCACGATGCCGAGGCTACGCCTGGGCCACCCCGTGCGCCGAGCCCCCGCAACACGACCACTTCCCCCCTGCGGATCTGATTGGCATCGAGAGCATCGAGCGCGGCTTCCTGACTTTCGAACACCCGGCACGGTCCGCTGAAGCGGTCCGCCTTCCCACCGATTCCGAGCTTCATGATTGAGCCTTCGGGTGCGAGCGATCCTGTCAGAATCACGACGGAAGGCCCATTGGCCATCGGATGCTCGATGCTCCCGATCACGTCCGGACGGCGTACCCGATGCGGTCCAAGATTCTCCGCGAGGGATTTTCCGGTGACGGTCAATACGTTCGTATCGAGCATTCCGGCAAGCTGGGCCATGACAGCGGCTGAGCCTCCCGCCGCGTCGAGATCTTCGATGCGGTCCGGCCCGTTCGGCTTGATCGCACATAGCAACGGGACAGCGCCGTCTAGTTCGCGCACAAGCTGGTATACGTTGACGTTGACTTCGCCTTCGGCGGCCACGCCCTGCAAATGACGCAGCATGTTGATCGAGCCGCTGACCGCAAGGCCCACTGTGATGGCGTTGCGAAAGGCAGCAGGCGTCATGATGTCCCGCGGGCGGAGATTTTCCTCGATCATCGCGACGATCCTGCGCCCGGACCGTGCAGCCAGATCCATCATCGCAGGGCTGCCGGCCGCGACCGGGGCGCTGCCCGGCAACGTCATGCCGATCGCTTCGACCATGATGTGCATCGTATTTGCCGTGCCCATGCCGGCACATACGCCGGGACTCTTGATCGCTACGTCGCACATGCGCTTGACCTGGGCGAATGTTTTGTGGCCCATCGCGAGCTCGCCCGCGGATTCAAACACGTCTTCGATATCGACTTTTTCTCCATCTAATCGTCCGCTGCCCTGATAGCCGCCAATCACAAGGATCGTCGGAATATCGAGCCGCGCCGCGGCCATCAGATGTGCGGGAGCGGTCTTGTCGCAACTGCTCAGGCACACCATACCGTCGAGCTGTGCGCCTTCGACCGACGCCTCGATGTCGTTGACGACGAGGTCGCGCGACGGCATCAGATAGCGACCGCTACGGCCCGCACCAGTAACGAAGTCGCTGGGCGCGGTGGTCTTGATCTCGAATGGCAGGCCGCCCGCGTCGCGGATCGCCTGCTTGACGACCTTGGCGACCTCGTCGAGATGGCTATAGCAAATCGACAGCTCGGACGACGTGTTGATGACGGCGATCTTCGGCTTTTCCATATCGGCATCGGAAATGCCGAGTGCTCGCCACTGCGCGCGTCGGATAGCCCAGCGTGTGGTGCCGGGAGCGAAATTTGAACGGTAAGGTGTTGGCATCGGTGTGGTGGGTTGCGGAGCGAGGTAAGAACGATAATCAGGCTGGCTGAGTAAAGCGGTCTTCGCCGAGGAACGCTCCCCGGCGAAGCAAATCGGCGCGCACGCTGGCAAATTCAACGTCGCGCATCGAGGTTCCTCCGGACGCCGCGTGAGCGGCAACTACACCGGCGGCTTCGCCCATAGCGAAACACACGCCGGCGACCCGCATCGACGCGTGCGCGTCGTGCGAGGCTGACGCACAGCGACCCGCCACCAGCAGGCCCTCGAGGGCCTCGGGCAACATGATGCGAAGCGGGATCTGGTAGTAGGTGTCCGGAGCAAGAAAAACCCAGCGCGTGCCGCGCCCCGCGCCATGATCTTCCACCGGCCAAGCGCTGCAGGCGATGGCATCAGGGAAGCGGCCCTCATGCAGTACATCGTCGAGAGTGAGCCGGTAGTCGCCCGTCACTCGACGGCTTTCACGCACCCCGATCGACGCGCCGATGTCGGCGATGAAGGATTTTTCGTAGCCGGGCACGAACGCGCGAAAAGCGCGCAGATAGGTGCGCAACTGCCGCCGTCCTTCGACTTCTGCGGCGCTGATCTCGCGAGTATCCAGGGAATTTGGCGGAACGCCGTCGCGCAGGATGCGCGTAATGTTCAGATGCATCGCTTGCGGCTGGTTGCTGAACGCTCCGCCAGCGGTGCGAGGCAAGCTCAAGCCGCTAGCCACTGCTCGCTCGAGACAGGCGTGCAGTTCGGCACGCGAGATCTGTCTGGCGCGATCGAGATCGACGCCGCCGAGGCGGAACATCGTCGTGGGCGCCTGACCACGGACAACGTCGTGTTCGAAGTCAGCGCCGGCGAGCGCCGCGACCGTCCCATCACCGGTGCAGTCGATGATCGACGCTGCCTTGCAGGCCCACCTGCCGTCAACACCTTCGAATATCACACCCGTCACCCGTGCGCCCTCCTTGACAGCCGCTACCGCGCTGCAATGGAATGCGAGCTCGGCGCCCGATTCGGCTATCAAGTCGTCCGCAACTAGCTTGAAGGCGCTCGGATCATATGGAAGCGATGCGGTTTCCAGCCAGCGCATCGGCCCGCTGGTGCCGCCATATGCCTGCAGGCGTTCGACGATTTCAGCGCCGATACCGCGGACAATCGGCGTCAGGCGCTGTGGTGATACCGTGTACAGCCCGCAGATGCTGCCGAGCGTCACCATCGTCAGCGCTCCGCCGAGATAGCCGTTGCGCTCGGCGAGCAGGACGGACGCTCCGGCGCGAGCGGCCGCCGTGGCGGCGGCGATGCCGGCCGGTCCGCCGCCGACCACCAATACGTCCGGGCGATAACGAACGGGGATACTGCGAGCAGGTTCAGACAGAAAATCATGTGGCGGTTGTCGGCGCCGATCTTGATCAAGTTTCTCATTCATGATTAGGATGCCAAATTAAAAATTAAGACGATTTCTATTGAAACAGATACGCTCCACATCGCGGATCGTGTCCGCGCTCTCCTACCGCGTGATGGCTTCCTCGGTGCGGCCGATGTTTGTCATGAAGAGGTTGAGGCTCGCACGATCAGTTCGTTGGGGAGGCTTCGACGACGCGGGACGCCTTCGTGTCCGGCCATGCGGTCCAGCAGGAATCTGATGGTCTGGTCCGCCATCGCTCCGAGTGGCTGGCGTACAGTGGTCAGATTGAACGATTCCCACGAGGCCTGTTCGATGTCGTCGTAGCCAACAACCCACAAATCGCCGGGAATCGACAGACCGAGCGAACGGGCCGCGTCCATCGCGCCGATCGCCAGGATGTCGTTGACGCAGAACACGGCGTCCAGCCGTTGCCGTGCCCGTCCAAGCAGTTCCTTCGCCGCAGCAAAACCTTGCTGGTAGGAGAAGGTCTTGACGTCGATGCAGTGCGTGGGCGGCAGGGTAGCGCCCATGCTGTCGAGCCGCAGCCTAAAACCGCTCTGTCGCTCGCGAATCGTCGACGCCGCGGCAGGGCCGCCCATCAGGCCGATACGCTGTCGCCCGGCTTCGACGAAATGGTGCGCGACGAGCGCGCCGCCTTCGCAGTTGTCGCTCGTGACCTGATCGCAGGGCCAGCGTTCCACCGATCTGTTGATAAGCACCACTGGAGCGTTCAGCTGCAGGGTTTCGTACAGACGCGAACTTGCATCGGTCGCCGTCGTCATGATGACGCCGTCGACAAGGCTTTCGTACATCGCGTCTATCGCAATGCGTTCATCGAGTTCATCTGTACTCCACATGACCATGCGCAGCGAGTGCGAGGTCAGGTGTTGCCCGATCGCTTCCAGCATTTCCGGATACAAGGGGTTTGTCAACCGGGAGACCACGACGCCGACGTTGCCGGTTCGGCTGGTGCGCATGGCGCGGGCATTGCCATTGGGCCGATATTTGAGTTCGCGGGCCGCTGCGAGTACTCGGCTGCGCGCCTCGGGATTTACGCGATCATTACCTGTGAGCACGCGTGAAACCGTCGGCTGCGAAACGCCGGCGCGACGGGCGATATCGTGGCTCGTGACGGTTCGCTTCGGGCCGTGTGGTTTCACTATCACCTCGTGACATAGCGGAGATCAGTGAGACCAGTATATTGTGAATACGTATTCACGCAAGGGGCGGTCGCAGCGGGTTATAAAATGTCTGCGCGCAATACGAAGCATATACGGAATTCGCAACGAATCCGCCGCAGCTTGACTTCGAGCCGCGAACGCAACCGGACACGGCGCGCGGTCGCTTGTATCGTGCTGCGCATGGCAAGAACAAAAATCCGCAACGTGTTGTGGACGGCTCTCGGACCGTTGATTCCAGGATTTGAGCATTCGCCCGGGAAGGTCGATGTCGGTCCGTTGACGGCTGTGCTGCGTTGAACGGTATTATGAATGCGCTGCAAACGTGTGTTTCTTGGGAGGATTTGCCTCAAGAGCTCGGCTACAGAAGTGGCGCGTACAGTTGCGCGATTGGCAGGCGGAGGGCGTGTGGGAGAAGTTGCAACTGGCCAGCCTGCGCTGCCTGCCCGAACATGACCAAATCGATCGGAAGCGCGCAAGCATCGACGGTGCGAGTGCGCGTAGCCCCCGGGGCCCCAGGAAACTGGCCCGAACCTTATCGACCGAGGTAAGCTGGGCCGCTAGCGTCACGTTATCGTCGATGCGCAAGGTGCTCCGTCGGCGATTACCATGAAAGAAGCAAATCGTGATGATTCGACGGCTTTCGATTCGACAGTGAATGCCATTCCGGCCGTGCTGACCCTCGGAGGGCGACCACGCAAGTGTCCGGACAAACTGCACGGTGGCAAGGATTACGACTGCCGTCGATGCCGAAATGATTCGCGCCGACGCGACATCATGGCACAAATCGCCTGAAAAGGCATCGACAGCGAATACCGACTCGGGCTTTACGGATGGGTGGTGGAGCGCACGCAGTCGTGGTTTGCCGGATTTGCCAAGCCGTGAGTCCCTTTCGAGTGGCGGCTCGATATTCATTTCCTGCTATTCAAGCTCGACGCCGCCGTCATTTGCTCCCGCTTCGCGGAAGACTAGTGTTGCCGGCTCTTATCACGAAACCGCCGGATTTTATTGAGGTGGATCCGACGCCCCTCTTCGAAGCGCACTGACGGGCTTCGCCGGATGTCCGGAGGTTCATCATGGAAATCGACATGCTCGGTATTGATCTCACGAAACAGGTGTTTCAGCTACATAGTGCCGATCGTGGCGATCGAACTGCCCATCGGGTGAAGGTCTCGCGCCGCGCGCTGCTCGAATTCGTTCGTACGCTCAAGCCGTCAATGGTGATCATGGAGGCGCGCCGCGGCGCCACCAACGGGCCCGGCGGCGCCAGGCGCCGGGCATCGAAGGTGGGGTGATAAGCGCATTACGTCGTACCGTTCGTCAAGATGAACAAGAACGACCGCGCCGATGTCGAGGCGATCGTCGAGGCCGCGAGCCGATCCAACCATGCGCTTCATGACCGCCAAACCGATCAAGCTGTTGGGTATCGAACCGGAGCACCGTATACGCGTCATCCTGCTACGCGAGAGCAGCACGTTGATGAACCAGATTCTCCGGTTGCTCCGCGAGCTCAGACTCGCGATCTCCCGGTCGCCGCACGCTTTCGAAACCGCGATGCCCGATGCGCGGGAGCGGCGACGAGCCGACTTCGCTCTGCTGAAAGCTACATCGATCAGCGCGAGTGCCTTTCTCGGCCTGCCCGGATGACACGCCGTTACGTACAAACGAAATCGCAATTGATCGAAGACCCCATCATGATCGAAAACGACCGCGTGATCGAGACACTCGAACTAGACACGCCGGGATGGGGCAAGTGCTTCTACGTTTGAGGCGTTACGCAGTAACGTGTCGAAAATCGTGATCAAAGGAAGAAAAGATCGGCTCATCGTGACCGCATCTCCTACAATTTGAACCGCGTAACACCGGCCCCTTCACAACGGTCACGTTGCGGTGGAATAGGCCGTTGCGTTCACCGGAATACGCACGACTCCATTGACACTGTCGGCCGATGAACCTGTCATGCAGTGGTCACCAACTGACTTAGCTCCGCGAACAGTGCAACGGAGCCACGAACTGAGTAGAAGAGCATATGCGCAACGAATGAACCATCCACTCGATGCGCGGTGCCCAAGATAACGACATCGTGTCGGCAGGCGATACGTGGTGCACCGGCTAAATCACCTATGATCCCTGGATTTGGCGGGCGTGCCTGATCTTGCGGTTGGACGAAAATTATCGCGACTTGCCACACGCCAGTCATTGCTGACCGGCCTTTCTTTGTCATCGAAGAGCGATGACCGAAGCCTAATCCAATGAGCGAGGAAATGTCCCGAGCTAATCTGGCCAACGCTTGGTCCCCAAGTGACAATACGAGCGGCGAACCGCGTTCGTCCGACGCGCAGGCGTGTGCGTTGCGTTTCGAACAGGCGGCGTTCCAGGCTGCGCATCCGATGTTTCTCTGTGACGCCGACGGGATGCTGAGATGGGTCAATCGTGCGTTCGAAGCGCTGACCGGTTATCCGGCTGCAATGCATGTCGATCGCTCGAAGATCCAGGAGCTACTTGTCTCGACGGGCGGTGTGTCCTGTAATGCGCACGTCGTGCAATTGAATCGCAGTCGTTGGTTCGTAAGCGGGCGGTTGGACGCATTACGTCTCGTGCAGGTCGACATATCGCAGCTTAATGGTGCGCCTCCGCCGGGGGCCGCCGCGACCGCGGGTGAAGAGCACACCTTCCACGCACACTCAATGGTCGAATACGTCGGTATCCTGGTCGAATGCGGGCACGAGCAGATCTCGGACTACCAACGGTGGTACGCGTCGAATTTCGCGGATTCGATGCAGTTACCGAACCGCAGACTGTTCGCCGATCGGCTCGACCTACGCATTGCGCATGCGCATGCTGTTCGTGAACGTTTCAGCGTCTTGATGTTCGCGCTGTCCGGGCTTGAAACGATCCGCAATGTATTTGGGCAGCCTGGCGTCGAAATGATCGTGAAGGTGATCGGCGAACGATTGCGGTCGCGCATCCCGCGCGCGCACGCACTCACAAGTATCGGCGAGTGGAAACTCGCGCTGCTTAGTGATGAGGCATCGGAGAAATTGATTGACATGGTCGTTTCGCATGCATGCGAGCCGGTTGAGTTCTCCGGTGCGCGTCTTCGCGTAGCCGTTCACGGGGGTATCGTAACGTATCCCGACGACGGTGAGGATGTCGGCACACTGATGCGCCGTGCGGAGGTCGCGCTGTCGTCTGCGCGCGACGCGGAGGCGAACGGTGTCGTACATTTCTCCTGTGCGCTCGACGTGCGTGCGGCGCGGCGATTCGAGCTCGAGTCGATGCTCGCCTACGCGCTCGAGCGACGGCAGTGCTGGCTGACGTACCAGCCCCAAGTGACGGTAGAGACCGGGCACGTCGCGCAAATCGAGGCGCTGATACGCTGGAAACATCCGTCTCACGGCGAGATCAGTCCAGACGAGTTCATCCCGATTGCGGAGCAGTGTGGAATGATCGACAAGATCGGTGAATGGGTGATCCACACCGCGTGCCAGGAATTCTGCGAGCTACGTCGCGTCGTCCCGCATTTGATACGCGTGTGCGTGAATGTATCGCCGCAGCAGTTCAAGCGTGGCAATCTCCTCGAGATCATCCAGGCCGCGCTTCGTCGCAGCGGACTCGCACCTCAGTGCCTCGAGATCGAGATCACCGAAGGGGTGCTGTTCACCGACACGCAACGCGCGCTGCAAACGATTCGTGCGATCCGTGAACTTGGCGTCGAGGTCGCGGTCGACGATTTCGGAACTGGGTATTCGAGCCTGTCCTACCTGACCCGCTTCCCGATCAACCGGGTCAAGATCGATCGTTCGTTCATCGCGGGGCTACCTGACGACGCGGGAAGTTCGGAACTCGTTAGCGCAATCATCGTAATGGCACATGCACTAAAAATGCGCGTGACGGCCGAGGGCGTCGAAACGGTCGAGCAGGCCGACCGGTTGCGCAAACTTGGATGCGATGAAGCACAGGGCTTCTGGTACTCGCAACCGCATACGATCGGGACACTCAGGACCATTCTGACAAACTGACCGATGGGCCGTGCAGATGTGCGTCCCGCTTGAAGACGCTACGACGGACGTATCGGCTTGGCCCTCGATGCCATCGGCTACACGATACTGTGCGGGCGACGAATCATTATCGATTCCATCGTAGACGGTCGGGTGCCGGTAGCGAGAGCGTCGACCAGTATCTATAGCTAACGAACATTTCAAAAAGCTTCATTCGCGTTGTTGGATGCGCATTCATCCGGCGGATCGCGATATACGATGGGTAATCGGAAGGCGTGAAGCTAGTCGACAAGGTGACTCGGTTGGCGACGGATTGATGAAGGTAACTGTTTTGGCTACGGCTTAGCAATCATCCAAGTGGCAGTGCTAGCGAAGACGCCAATAAACACGCACGCAACATACCTCATGGCCCGGAGGGGTTCCAGGTACTTCCATTCAGCGTGATCTCTCGCCTTCTTCGGCTGAAATGCGAGGTGAAAATAGTCACCACCATGAGAGGCACAGGCTCAAAAATGCCGTGAACACGCTGTATGACGGGTAGGAAAATACATTAGCGCTGAGATGATAAAAACGACAGTCAGTAATGACCCATTGTTCTTCCGAGGCGCATCATAATGTGTAGCGATAGTCTGCTTGACGAGAGGAGGAGCTTGCTCGGTTGCAATTTATGGCATAAGAGCTCGCTTCCGCGTTGCCTGCCGCATGTGTTGGGTTGCATTCGCGCGGAACGACACCGTGTGATCGTGACGCGAATGCGACGTACGCCCAGATGGATCCGCCAGCTATTCAGTACCGTGCTGGGCAGTACTTCCCATTCGTATCGGAGAAGACTATTTGTTGGTGCAGAAGTCTGAAAGGGGTAATGCTGGGCGGTTGACGCGAACGGTGCTCTCGCAAAGGAGAACGTAACCAGCACCTTCCGGTGATATCACCCCTTTTCAGTAGATCCGATAGTCGCGCGTGTTATGCAGCCCAACGCTGTCGAGACGCGATTACCATACCGTGCAAATACATGACCCCAGCTGTGCATTGCTCAGCGCAGAGAAACGTCACGGTCGTGAGAGAGGATCCGCCCTGCAGTCGAGGACAATCCGCGTCATCACATCAAGCGAAGCAAAAACCGCCCGTATGGTACTCAAGTACTTAATTGTTCGTCGAAGCGAGTGACCTCAGCGTCAAGGATGAATGTCCCGACTCGTCGAGGCGATTTGCGATCCACCGTCAAATGTCATTCGCCCGGCGCCTCGCGACGCTCAGGCCATTTTCCGACTTTGACCGGCTCCGGAAGGCCGTTGGATCGACTCCGTGTAGTTTGTGGAAAGCCTGAGAGAAGTTGCTCCGGCTCGAGAACCCAACTGACCGGGCCACTTCGGAAACCGGCATGGTTGTGGTGGCCAGTAACTCGCCCGCCTTGCGAAGCCGCACGACCTTCAGCATGGCCATCGGTGGTTGCCCAAAAGCTCTTTCGAACCGGGCGGCAAACGCCGATCGACTCATCCCGGCGATGTCAGCCAGTCTCTGTACTGACAAGGGCGATGCAGGACGTTCGAAAATCACCTCAAGCGCACGAGCAAGCTGTTGATCGGCGACGCCGGCCGTCCAGGGTAGTTCGGCGTCTCCACTGTCGATCTGGCGCCGAAGCACCATGACCAGGCACTGCTTGAGTAGCGCCTCCACCAGGGCCCTTGAACCGAGTCCGGGACGAGCGCATTCTGCCAACAGCATGACGAACTGGTCCCGCAAACCTGACGGTCCATCAAATCGTGTGACCAACGGGCGACGCAGTGTTCTGAACGGATCTGCACCGGTGCCGGCATCAAAATTCAATTCGCCGCATGCCGTTTCGATTCCCTCGATGCCTTCGCCAACCCTGACTGTCGGGACTGTCTCGCGCGAAGACCAGGCACTGAGCCGTGCGCGGTCCACCCTCTGTGACGGCGACGAATTGGCGCTTTCGATTCGGTAGGCGACGCCAGGTGGTAACAGCACGAAGCTGTGTGATCTCAGCAAAATTCGCTCCCCGTCTTGCACCTGCAACGTGCCACATCCTCCCATGCAATAGTGAAGACTGGCCGTTGTGCACGCGTCAAAACGCACACTCCAGCCATCTCGTATGTCGCAGAGCGTGAAGTTGGCCACGCCGATGTCAAGCGCGGCCAGAAAACGATCGAGTACCTGATGACTTGCAAGGGGATGTTTAACCATTGGACGAATTGGAACCAAGTCGAGACCACATGGAACCTGACCGTAGCTACCATGGTCACTCGGGCCATCGATTCTTGGAGGATTCCATGTTCGATCGGGCCGTGAATTCCTTTAGCCATATTAAACTAGGATGACTGCAAAATGTTCAACATCAAGACTTCACTGCTGGCCGCCGTCACTCTGATGTCGGTCACTGGTTTCGCTCATGCCCAAACTGGGCTGAATGACCTCGAGGTCGCGCACGCCGCGTACACGGCGGATGTCATCGATATCGATTATGCGAAGATCGCCCTCGCAAAGACGAAGAACCCCGAGGTTCACCGCTTCGCCGAACTGATGATCCGCGACCACACCGCGGTGAACGACGGGGCATCCGCGCTGCTCACCAAGCTGAAGGTTCAACCCCAGGATAATGCGTTCAGCCAGGCCTTGATCGCGGGCGCCAAGGCGAAGAAAGCTGAACTGAACGCCCTCGACGGCGCGGCGTTCGACCGCGCCTACGCTGCGAACGAACTGTCTTACCACCATACGGTAAACAAGATCGTCGGCGAAACCTGGATTCCGACCGTCCAGAATCCGGACCTCAAGGCTTTCCTGAGTCAGGCGCTCGTCACGTTCCGCGTTCACGAAGAGCATGCGGGTCACATGGTCAGCGCGTTGAAGTAGATCACGTTCGGCACCGGAGAGATGAAATGCTGAGCAGACGCCAATTCATGCTGGCACTGGCGGTTGGGGCGTGCGCCCCACCGCTTCGTGCCCGAACCGCCGCACCGTCGATCCATCGGATTGAGATCAAGAGCTTTGCCTTTGAGCCATCACGCGTTGAAGTGCGCGTTGGCGACGTCGTCGAATGGGTCAACCGGGATCTAGCTCCGCATACGGCGACAGCGGACAACGATAGCTGGAACACCGGCTTGCTGAAGGGCGAGGCAGCAAGTCGCCTTGTAATGACCAAGCCGGGCGAGCATGCTTATCATTGCACGTACCATCCGCAAATGAGAGGCGTAGTTGCCGTCGTGAGCTAAGCGTTCGCCAACGGGCTGGTACGGCATTTGTTGTGTACCTGGAGGGCAGTTACGTCGCGCGATTTACGATGTAAGACGAAGGCAATCATGACTAAATTTAGTATCCCAAAGCTGTTGCCGGCGACATATCTTGGAGTTTTAGGCGTCGCCATTGCCTTTCCAGGAGTGACAAATGCTCATGTGTTTCCTATACAGGAGGAACCGGGCGCCGGCGCGACAGTCCGATCTCCGACGCAAGTGAGCATCAGATTCGCCGGTCCGTTGGAGCCCGCGTTCAGCTCGGTTCTCGTAACGAACGCCGCGGGAAAGCAGGTGAATGCGGCCAGTGCTAGCGTCGACCCGCGACACCCGGCTAACATTTTCGTACGCCTGCCGGAGCTTACGGCAGGCCGTTATAGGGTGCACTGGGTAGCTGTATCGGATGACGCGCACCGCACGCATGGCGACTATACATTCAACGTGATGTGAGCATGTGGCAAGCAATGAACGTCGTTGTCATCGCTCAAATTGTCGTCGCTGCCGCGGGGGACATCGCGTTCGCGTTTTCAGTCGGGGCGACGCTTCTTACGTCTGCAGGAGCGCAACGCCGGACTGTCGTCAGGACAGCGCTGCTCGCCTGGTTGGCAGCACAGTGGCTCGCTTTACCGCTTCAAGCGAGTTCAATGTCTGGTAGGCCGCTCACGGAGGTCGGGGCTGCGATTCCACTCTTGTTGACTCATTCGCATTATGGTCTGATGTGGGTCACCGGGTCGGCAGCTGGGGGGCTCGCTCTGATCGTCTCGCGGTGGATGATCGCAAGGAGGAAAGCCGACACAGCAATCTTGGTCACACTCGCCATCGCCGGCTTCGCCCACGCTGCAATGACTCATGCAGCCGACGCACGCGAGTTCTCGATTGCGGAAATCGTGCATACAGCACATCTGATGGCAACTGCCGGTTGGGCTGGTGTCGTCATCACTGCTGCGTGGCCGTTACGCCAAGCGTTTAGTTCCTCACCATCCGATGTGAGCCCACACACGGATCGGTTGTCGAAAGTCGCCACGCTCATGTTCCTGGTTGTAGTTGTGACCGGGGGTTATGACGCGCATCGCGGGCTCGGCAACTCGTTATCGTCGATGAGCACGAGTCTTTGGGGCATGTTGTTAGCTGTTAAGACATTGACAGTGATCTGCATAACCTTCATTGGGGCCATCAATCGCTTCGTCTACCTGCAGTCGATACGCGCAGGCCACCGTGGCAGCCTCGTTGCCTTCGTCCTGCTCCTGGAGGTTGAGGCCGTGCTGATGGTCATCGTTCTCACAACAGCAACAATCCTGGGGCATAGCGTTCCACCCGCTGACTCGGTGCCGCCGGTCTGAAAGACTAGAGAGTTTTCGATTCGCGCGCTCGAAAGGCCGTGTAGTGTCGGTAGGTCCACAGATCCCGACCACGTGGTCACGGCGCATCGTGAGGTCACGCGAGCCGATCGACCGATCAACGTCGGGAAGGACAAGGTATCGAAGGCGCACCACGTGTACAGGCGCCGACCATCGACTTGGAAGACACGGTCGGTTTCGAGCGACGTCAAGCCGTAACCAATGATGTCGCCGTCCTCGTCCTACGCGGTGTTGGCCGACTGTTCGAGTCCAACGATCACCGGCTCGATCGGCCAGCCCGGGGCTGAGGCGAGCGCCGCGGGAGAAACGGGTGCCCCGTTGCTGAGGTCACGCAGCGGTACACCAAAAAGATCTGAAAAGACTTCCGACTGGTTGACCATCGTTAGGCGATCGACGAGTTCGGCTATGTAGCGCGCATGGTTCATCATAGTCGCCTGAGGGTTATCCGGGAAAGCGCGAAAGCTTCTTCACGTCCGTCGAGAAGGTCTACGCGGCGAGCTTGAGCCTCTCGACCATCGTCAAGTCCGGGAACAATTGGTTGGCGGAGTCCGACAGAGTCATCCGTGTGCGGATCGTGATCGAGGCCGTCTTGACGAGCTCCCCCGCGTCGGGCGCCGCAGCGTGCACGCAAATCAGACGGCCGCTGCGGACTTCCGTCACCAGCTTGATGAAACCGAGCGTATTTAAGTTCACCAGCCTGCGCGGCACGTTGTTGAGCGTCAGCGTGCGACTGTCGGTCTTAATGCCCGCCTGATTCGCCTGCGCGTCGCTATAGCCGACAGTGGCGACCTGCGGTTCGGTGAAGACGACCGCCGGCGTCGCATCGAAGTCGAGGCGCGCATCGGCCCCGGTCATGTTGGTCGCCGCGCGTGTACCTGCGGCCGCCGCGACATAGACAAACTGTGATTGGTACACTCGCCGGCGGTATCGGTATCCGGTGCGCTCCTTCGCATACCAGCGTCGACCGCGGTGGCACGACGCTCGTCGCGCTGCACACCGGCGCTCGTGAGGTTCAGACTGCCAGTCTGCGGCGAGCGGCCGGTTGCCACGGGCAACTGGTCGGCCCGCACTTAGTCGTGGTTCGTGCTGAGGACGAATCCGTCATCGGCGTGCGACACCAGTCTCGCCTCGGTCTGCGTCAACACCTCGATGCCTTCAGCAAGGAAGGCGGCCATTACCGCTTCGCCGATCGCGAGGTCCTCCTGCTAGAGCAGAGTGTGTTGGACCAAGATCGTGACGCGACTGCCTGCGCCAGTTCGACAGCGACCACTGACGAGCCGACCACAGCCAGCCGCGCGAGAATCGTGTCGCTCGTCAGTGCTTCGATCGAGATCCGGTACGGCGTGTCCTTCAAGCCCGGAACCGGCAGCACAGTAGCCGTTGCTGCTGTAGCGATCAGGCAGCGATCGAACGGTATTGTGCGCTCTCAGCCGGCGACCAGCGCGACGGCGGGGGTATGGTCGTCTGCGAAACGCGCCTCGCCGTGCGTGGTGGTAATGCTCGGGTTCGACGCCAGGATACCGTCATACTTGTTGCGGCGCAGTTCGTCAACGCGTGCCTGCTGCTGGGCGAGCGGGCGCGATCGATCACCGGCGCCACAGCGCTGACCCCGACATCAAAGGGACTCGACTGCCGAAGATGCACGATGTGGGCGGCACGGACCATGACTTCGAGGGCACGCACCCTACATCGACGCAGATGCCCCCAAGGGCGCCGCGCTCAATCAGCGACCGGCGCGCCGTTTTCGGCGGCGTTCAGCGCAGAGGCCATGGTTGCGCCACGCGCGTATCGGTGGAGCAAACGCGGTGGGCCGGGGCGGTCAGGTCCCAGCTCGACGTCGCCAGCATAAGAACGCGACCGGAATAGAGTAGCCAGCCGCTGCGCAGCTCATAGGCCCGCATCACAAAGACTGCGCCCAGCACATATGCCGGGCCGATCAAGCCGAGCGCGATAGGGCGCTACTGTCGATGACTCAGCCACCGGATCGCATTGGCGAAAAGCGCAACACCGGCAAATGCCGACAGCAGGATGCGAATGAACAGACCTTCATACTGGCTCAGAAAGCCGAGACCAATGGCTGCCTCCACACCGGTGATCGCAGGAAAGCAGCTCGCAGAGCCCATCGAAGACACGATGCTTCCGAGCAGTCCGGCCGTATCGGCCGCGCGCATGATGAACGACATGACAGATACTTATACGAGGTCGGGGCTTGTCCGAAGACGGATAGCCCGCGTCAGCCGTAGCCCGCGTTAATGTCTGGACATTGGCCTTGGTGTCGTCGAATGTCACGATCACCTCCCTTTGCTCGAAGCGGACATCCGCCTTTTCGACGCCGGCGACCTTGGACGGCGCGTGTTTGACCGTAATCGGGCAGGCGGTGCACGTCATGCTGGGCACCGACAGCGTAACCGTCCGGGTAGCGGCCCAAACCGGGTCCGCGACGAGCGCGAGTGCACCAAGCAGCTTTTTGGCTCGCGTTGAAACTTGCATTTTCATGATGGACTCCGGGTCAATAAAACATCGGGAGCACGTCGGGGAAACCAAACGCCACCAGCATCAGCGCGACGACGATCCAGAACACGAGCTTGTAGGGGGCGTGCACCTGCGGCACCGCGCAGACCTCGCCGGCCTCGCACACCGCGGCGGGCCAGAGGATGCGCCGTCCGGCGAAAAAAAAATACCACCAGCGCCGCAACGCTAAGACCCGGCCGCCAGGAGTCGAGCAAGGTGAGGTTACCGATCCGGGCGCCGCGGACACCCAGCGCGACGAGCACCAACGGCCGGAGGCAGAGGGTCGACTCGAGGATCGAGGCCAGTCCCCCGGCGGCGAGTGCGCCACGCCCTGTCGGTGGTTTCGCCATACGCTTGATCTTCCGTTTTTCCAATCAGTAGCGTAACGTTACTTTCGTACCTAAGTACGGCGTCAAGCGGTATAGAAAATGGTAGCGAAAGCCTGACCATTGGGGCCTTCGCGAAGGCGGCGGGCGTCAATGTCGGGACACTCCTGTTCTATCAGCGCAACGGCGTCCTGCTCGAGCCGGAGAAGCCATACGGCAGCATTCGCCGCTACGGCTCAGGCGACGTCACGCGGGTATCGTTTGTCAGATCGGCGCGGCGGTTCGGGCTCAACCTCGACGAAATCGGGGACCTGCTGAAACTGGAAAATAGGACCCGTTGCAATGAGACGAGCATCCTGGCGGAGCGCAAGCGGTGTGACATTCGGGAGAAGCTCGCCGATTTGCGGCGCATGGAAGCGGTGCTTACTCAGATCGTATGCGCGTGTCATTCGCGCAGGGGTAACGTGTCGCGCGCGTTGATCGCCTCATTGCAGCGAGGCGAATAACAACCGACTTCTCAGGTGTGCTGAATTGAGCGGTTACAGAAGTCCAGTTGCGAAATTCGATCGTACCGCTCGGCTCGCTGACCTTCGGCCAGGCCGATACTCTAGCAGCGCCTGACAGGGAACGTCCGCCGCTGAGGTGCGGGGCCGGCGACTTGGCGTGGCCAACGGGGCTCCCTTGACTTTGGCACGTCGTGTTCCGAGAACGTAAGTATCAAATGACCGACACCTGCGATGCTTTTCCAAAGATGAGGGACGAGCGCTGAAGTCGGCTTGCGGGAACAGGCTTCAAACCTCCACAAGCTCAGTGGGTAACGCCCGCCAAGGTGGGCATTGGTGGAAAGGTTTGACGCTGACGTTCTTGGCACACGACGTTCAGAAATCAAGGGTAGGCCTCCCACAGACTCTCAAGAGGACCGCTTGGCGCAAAAGTTCCAGAGCTTTCAATTCGTCCAATCGACCCGTCCGTGCTTTAGCTGCTAGCGTCGCAAGCAACGCTTCCGCTATCGGTTCAATACCATGAAGATCATCCAGACTGGTCACCGAAGCGAACGAGAGCGGTGCCGGGTTTCGCTGAGGTTTTGCCGAGACGGGGAACGACTCAACCTTTGCTGGTGTGGCTGCCTGGGCCTCGCCATCACTTTCTTCAAACGTGCGGCCGGCAACGTTGACTAGGAAATCATTTACATGATCTTGCGGGCTGACGATGCTCGTCTCTTTCTCACCTGCGACATCCGCTGAAACAGCTGAGGGGCGTTTGGAATCTCCCAGGACGCCCGCCCGCGCATGCACCGCGTCCGCATTCTCATCGGCGAGCCTCCTTCGCGGGTCGTCGTTTGCTGTGACCGCAAGCGGCGTTTGGTGTTGAGAGAATACGCGACCGCGCAACGCGGGCGTAAGCATACGCCACACCGACTCCGAAATTTCAGCTTCGGAGCGCGGGGTGTCCAACCAGCCATCTGGCAATCCAAGTCGCGCCGTGAATCAGTTTACTTCGACACTGTCCATGCGTTTCTTGCCATGTAGCCGACGGGTCATGTTGGATCCACTCGTCGCCATGACCACACCAAGTCTTGCTTTCGATCCGTTGCGACTGGTGAGAACGTGGAGGTTAGCGCGTCGAGTGTTTTCTACCTCGGCGCTGACGCTTAATGCCAGCGATTGCTATTCGTGCGCTCTGGGAGACCTCTTGTATTTCGACGGCGAAGCTTTAGCGGCGCATCGGGTTTAGGCTGTTCGGCGATTTCGTGCCGACTGTTCTTGACGGCTCTGGGTGCCCTCCCAGCTGCTTTATTTGGCATTTTCGCTTCCTCGGAAAAACCAACTTTAAGAAATAGTTGTTGATCGACGTTCGGAGCGGCGGCCGGCTTAAGTGCTTCAGACTCTACGCCTGGTCCGTCATCCGTTTGAAAAAAATCGAGTGATGACTTCAAATGAGCGATGGTCTCGGCTGCGAGCGCAGGACTTGCGGGGCAAAAAAGCCATGCGGCAACCCAAGCGTGGATTCCATGTGAAAGACGGTCTCGGGCGTGAACCTCTCGCCCTTCATTAGCTCGGCCACTCGCGTCATGTTCAATTCAAGTGCTATCGCGATATTCTCTGCATCGACCGCATCGACCGCATCGACCGCATCGACCGCATCGACCGCATCGACCGCATCGACCAGAAACTGAAACGATCGTGTATTAAAAACGGAGGCGGTCGAGCTGGAATCTCAAGGAGGCGTCTTTACATACGGTTCCCCCCACCGGTTGGACGGGGATTATTTTACGTGGCGAGGTTGCCGTTGACTGCTGCCCGGAGATCCCGCATATCGCCCGCGGGCTTGACTCACAAAATAGGGCTCCATGCGATCGTTCTGAGTTGTTCACTATAAACGAGGTAATGTCGGAATTTGACTCGTCGGTAGCTCCATGGGGCGTAAATGCCGCCCTTGGAGGAGTTCAACAGGGTGATCCGGTTGCAGCAACGTAAGGTATCAGCGTTCGCATGTCCACTGCGTTCCGGCAAAGCGTCACCCATTTGGTATCCCATAGTGTCTTGTACGGCCCGTCACCGGAAACCAACCTATGATTGATGTGCGCGGGTCCAAGCTCAACTCCAGAGTGCAAGGTAGAGATTGTTGCCGGTTCTTCGCGAAATCGACACACCTAGCGAAAGCTTGCCAGAGCGATCGTGCGTTAATATGGCAACCTCCTCCTTACTCATGCAGCCCGTCACGATCCCCCCAGAGATGGCGGTTTCGGAAGCAGCCGTTGCGAACACCGCCACGCCGCCGTATGCAGCAGCAACCGTGTATAGAAGATCATCTCGCGGCCTTACGCGTCAAGTCGAGGTGAAAGTCCGAGATTCCGCAGGTGATTCGCCCTGAGACTCCCCGTGCAATTCACCCTGAGACTCCCCGTGCAATTCACCTGATTGGTACTTTCGGCCCGGATGGCGGTCCCACACGATGAAGAATTGCGAGTCCATCCCTACGACCCACCGCTTGCCGGAGCAATGACGTTCGGTACGTGCGCGTTCGTCTCGGGTCCCGACATTTGACGCTTGGGATCAACACTCAGCCGATATGGTGCCGAACATCTCCATATCCGCGATACGACATCCCCAGCGGCCATTCCGTGCGACTCTTCGAAATTCGCGCCTCGGAAATCGCCACCACGGCGAACGCAAGCGTTTTTCGGCGCTGGTGCAAGCTAATTTGGCTCGATAGCGGCAACCGACGCTTCCACGTATACACCCAATGGGAAGCGCGATCGTAGGAGCGAATAGATTGGGAGAAGGGGTATCGTACGCTCAGCGTGCTCGTTCGCGAGTGGGCAGTTGCGGTGCAAACGCGGAGAACTCACCCATGCTCCGGGCGACGCGCGCCGTTGACTTTAAAACCAGAAGTGCTTCTCAAACACGTCCGTATCGTGTCGGAGAGATGTTTTGGGGGCTGTTTTTCATGAAATAGTCAAACGCTGTCGATGTTTTTGTAGCGGCAAACGCATCTGAGTATGCTTGTATTGCGAAATAATCTATGCTGTGTGTATTCTTCGCTTTCGCACGCGCACCGACGCGAGTCATATCGCGGTCGGCAGAAGCGCGACGAGCCAAGAAAAATTCCGATAGGGAGGTAGCAATGGTGACGTTGGAAGTCATTCAGTCGAAGATCGCGAAACTGCAAAAGCAAGCCGAGACTATGGTCGCGAAGCAGGCCTCGGCCGGCCTGGAAAAAATCCGCGAATTGATGGAAAAGCATGGATTGACGGTCGCGGACGTTGAGAGCTTCGTCGGTCGGAGGCGTGGCCGAAGAGCGGGCACGGCCGCGGGGGTAAAAAAGGCGGCCGCCGCCGATCAGTCGAAGCGTGTCGTGCCGGCCAAATATCTTAATCCGAAGACTGGCGAAACGTGGAGTGGTCGGGGCCGCGCTCCAGCATGGATCAAGGACGTGAAGAACCGTTCCCTCTTCCTGATTGACGCCGCTAACGAGAAAAAAAGCGCCACCCAAGACACCCCGAACGGAGCCGCAGCCAAGAGGGCAACGGCGAAGAAAGCGGCGTCGAAGACCCCAAAAGCGGAATCGAAACCCGTGAAATCGGCGCGCGCAACCGCGGCTCGTAAGCAGGGGCGACCGTCGAGTAGCGTTCCCGTCAAAAAAATGCGTAGTCGACGGTCGATTGCCTCAAAAAAAACGGCTGGAAAGACTGATGCGGTTGTCATGCCCAAAGTCGTCACGGAAGCCGCGAGCGAGTAACGGTCCGGGTTGGGCGGATAAGCGGTCGGGGGATGTGGCCCCTGGCCGCCACGTTCATGCTTCCGCCGCCGCTCTAGTCGTCTTTGGCTCCCGTTACTGCGCTCCAAGAACGAGGTAGGAACGACCTGAATTCGCTTCATACGATGATCACGCGTCCCTCATCCTCTCGCTCAGTCCGCATCGTGGTACGGCGCTCCCCGTTTCATGGCCGCGGGTCTTTACGCCCCCAAGCTTGACGCGCTTGAAATGCTCCTCGAATACACCGGTGAGCCTGTCGATTGGGAGGTCGCCGTGGCGAGACTGCCGATCGATCCCGACCACACCTTCTTCTTCGATCTCGGCAGCGGCCACGTGATCGATGGCGCGGCAGGGGAGTTCTTTGCGTTGGATCAACCGTTCGTGTGCGCCGAACTGCGACGCGGAAGGTCGGGGCGGCTGGATCTTCATTCGGACTTTGCGTCCGATCAGTCCCGGGGAAAAGATCAGCATTGACTACGCGTCACGGGCAACGGGCGCGTGAGGAACGATGCTGCCCGTACGGGTGCGCCGCGAGCGCGGGCGCGAACTGGGAGCCGCCGGCACGGCGCAAGGTGGGTATCAGCCGTCATCCCCAGCACGTCCCGACACTGTCCGGCCAACGGTCCACGCTCTGGAGCGACCCGGACCCGACCGAATCGTTAAGTCGTGGCGGCAAGCCGGAGGCGTCTCCTATCGCAAACAACTCTGGATCGCGGCGACCGCGACCGTCGGTGGCATCTGTGCGATGTCGGGCCGGGTTGACGAACTCGGTCACGCAGGATTCAAGCCCATCGGTTCACCGGTGCCCTTCAACATTGCGGAGCGCTTTCGCGCAAGCGGCGTCGTGCATATTCCTGACGACGAGATCGTGCAATGACGCTTCCATCGGCGCGTATACCGAGGTCGAGATGAAGTGTCTAGACGGTGGCGCAACCGACAGCGGCCACGTTGACGCACTCCGCCGCGTCGAGCCGGCTCGCAGATTGGACCTGCTTCGACGTGCGAACGCCCAACCTACAAACATCCCGCGCACGTCTTCGTGATTTCGATCGACGAGGCACGGGTGGTGATTGTCGTGTTGGCGCCACGCCTGGGCGGGCGCCAGACGTCTTCCAGCCCGGCATCGCGCTGCCTTCCGGATGGGAATACTGAATTCGCGTCACCTTGCGAATGCGCACGCCGGGCCACGCGCAATTTGAGTGCAGTGCACGCGAGCCGGACCGGAATGGGACCATGCCGGCAGTCGGCCAAGGCCGGGTGATAGGACAACGGCGGCTCGAGTACGGAAGTTTTGTCCATCAGCAACAACATCGAGTTAGCCAGGGGCGTCGGGGCGCGAGGCGCCTCCTCAACTGTGCTTCGAACTCGTCTTGCGTGATACCGCACTACGGGGAAAATCGTCTTGTCTGGCTCGGTCGTTGAACTGCTGTCCATCAGCCGTTTACGGCATCTTTGAAGGCTTTGCCCGCAGTAAACTTGACCGTCTTGCCGGCCGGGATCGTGATCGTTTCGCCGGTCGATGGATTGCGGCCGTTCCGCTCGGCGCGCGCACCGGTTGAAAAAGAACCAAAGCCGACCAGCTCCACCGAATCCCCACGCGTGACCGACAGCGTCACTGCCTCGAGAATGGCGTCGATGGCGGCCCCAGTGCTGGCTTTGCTGTCGCCCGTGGCGGCGAAAACGGCTCGTTCATCCGACAATTCCTCGATCAGGTCCGCCAGACGCGGACTATGCCACTACCCT
Source organism: Burkholderia sp. SCN-KJ (assembly GCF_024656005.1). Classification (NCBI taxonomy): domain Bacteria; kingdom Pseudomonadati; phylum Pseudomonadota; class Betaproteobacteria; order Burkholderiales; family Burkholderiaceae; genus Burkholderia; species Burkholderia sp. SCN-KJ. Next base: position 71,634 of record NZ_JANKOG010000023.1, on the reverse strand, counting down.
ATTACATTCACCGCCGATCACGCAACCTCTGAGCCTTCGGCCATCACCAGTTTCGGTATCGCCGTCGACCAGAAGGGTAAGGTCAACGTGAACCAATTCGTCGGCCGGGTCGCCCCGTGACCGTCTTCCGAATTGGCCGTCACGAGTCGCAGATTCGAGCGCCGAACGTCGCCTGACGATAGCGACCGCAGAGACCGCGGACGGTTTGTGCGTTTCGCGCACGATGATCCGACGCAGTTCAGCGCCGCGTAATGGACGACGGCTTTACATTTATCGCGACCGCTGCAACGGGCGAGCCTTCAAATCCCTCAGAAGAGTGGCAAAGGGCGATGACCCTGCGTGATTGGGGTTTCCGCGACGGTCAGTTGATGCGAAGTCCGGACGCCGGAAATGGGACGACGGATGCGCGATCCTCGTGGTGGGAGCTCATCAAGTGAGCAACGGGGGCGGTGGCCGATTCAGTCGACCTTGTCTCAGCCACTGCGCCGCATCGTCTTCGGTTGCCGCCCTATGATCCCGCCTGCTGCGCATCGTGCCGGCGAGCAGGCCAAGTAAGGCGCCATGCGCTTGCGCATCTCGATGCAATACGACGCGTGAGGTCGGTTCCAGGCACCGGTCACCTCGAATGGCGGTGTGCCCCGTTAAGGCGATCCGCAGAAGGCCTGTTGGATTGTGTGAGCCGACTCCGAATCGCCGACAGCTACAATCTCCGCTGATTTTTCAATGGGTTTGACGGGATGGGCTTCGAACAACTTGTGACGTTGCGCGACCAACTTGTGAGCAATACCGAACGGGAGCAGGCGGCCAAGATGCGGAGAAAGCCGGGCGCCTTGCAGCCGCCATCGTCGAGTGCCCGGGATTCGGTGATGTTGACGATCGCGAAGCTCCAGAAGCGGTTTCCCGAGAGCTTCCCGTGAAATCCTGCCCCAAAAGGTGCCTCTCAAGGTCAGCATTCTCGAGGACTTGATCCATCGGGCCCAGTCGGGACCGGCGTCGGCGCCTGAGGGGCACCACGTTTTAATCTCACCGTGGGTCGAGCCGGTCCGCGCCCAGGATCAACGGCCTTCCTCGCCAATACTGAGCTTGTTAGTGACGGAAGTGACGCCGACGACATTCTGCGCGGCCTGAGTCGCCAGATCCGCCTGTCCGCTGTCTGGCACCTTGCCCGCTAGCGTCACGGCGCCGCCCTTAGCAATCACGATAATACCCGATACGTTGACGCCCTTCGTTTTCGACAGCGCGAGACGCACGTTCTTCTCCAACTTGAAATTTGCCGCTCTCGGCGATGAAGCGCTCGGGGCGGCCATCGGCGCTGGTGTCATTGCACCGGTATCGCTGGTCTGGCCGTATACGTTGCATGCAACGATCACCGCGAGGACGCCGCTCGCCTGCTTGATAACGTTGATTGCATCCATGCTGTTTCTCCTTGTCGGCCGCTGTACTGGCGACCGTCTGAACTCAGAGCGACTTGCCCTGACATTGACGGGCGCTCCGATAGGGCACCCATTTTCGGATGTTCATTGTGGGTTTCGTGATGTAGTGATGCCGACCTGCGCACCCGATGGGCCGCGCTACTGCTGCCGCGCCACCAGGGTGATGGACATTCGATCGAATCGACCTCATACGCGCCGATCCGCTCAATCTGTCGCCACCAAAGGACTCGAAATTGAGTCGTTGCGCCTCTGAATACAGCATGCCGAGCGTCTGCGACGACTTACCGGACACTGACATGGCGGTGAAGACTATGAGCACATTGCGCGGAATGACTACATCAACGTTCTTCAGGTTAGTGTCGCACGAGAGGCATCTGCTTGTTGCTCATGAATTGGTCTCCCGTAAGTTGAGTAAATTTAAGCACTGTCGTCGGGCTTCGGCTTATCCTGGCCGACCGGGCCAGCTTGACGTGCGTCGGCCAAGAGGACCTTGTTGGGCAACGCACTGTCGGTGATCGGACTGACGATATCGGCCCGCCGTTGCGGGGCAATGGCGTTTGTCATTCCCGATTCCCTCTATTGATACACATATGAAACGTAGCAGAAGCCAACGCCATATCAAGGAATGTCCGATTGGGCTATACCCTATCCTGAGTTAGGTATAGGCGGTCAGCATCGTCAGGTTAGGGGGCAATTTGCGGTTTATCGGCGCTTCCACTCCCGCGTCATAGATTTCCGCATGACACATTCACCAGAAGGCGGTCATCAACGGGCGACGCGTGGGTTACGTACGGGTCGGCACGTTCGAGCAGAATGCTGAGCGCGAGCTCTGCGGCGTGACGCTGGACCGCACCTTCACCGACAAAGCGTCGGGCAAAGACACGAAGCGCCCACAGCACAAGCGCTTCTCATCTTCGTGCGCGGTGGCGACACGGTGGTCGTATGCCGTATGAACCAGCCGGCGTGGAACCTGGACGACCTGCGACATATTGCTCAGTCATTGGCGCCGCGTGGCGTGCGGATCGAATTCACGAAGGATTGCCCGACCTTCACTGGTGAGGTTCGCCGACGACCAACCTGATGCCGCCAGTGATGGGCGCGTTCGCGGAATTTAAGAGCCCGCCGCTTCGCGAGCGGAAACGCGAGGGTATCGCGCCCGCGGGCAAACGCGACGCGTATCACGTGCGCACGCCGGCGATGCCCGGTGCGCCGATCGCCGATCCACGGCGTTGGATCAAAGCCGTTGAACTCAAGGCGCATATCGCACGCGATTACGGGATCACCCACGAAACGCCGTACCGGCACCCTCGCGCGGAGAGGTGAAGCGCGCCCCGCCGCGAACTGCTTACAGCTTACGCCCGCACATCGCCTCGGGTTGTTCGCGTTTCCCGATGACGAAAGCGAACTTATCCGCGTCGCCACCCTGTCGAAGGAAGACTTCGCGTTCGTGTGTCAGCACCGCGGCGATCACAGCCGCGTCCGCGTCGCGACGCTCATGCTCTACCTGGTCTATCCAGGACACGTGCTCGTGTTCCCGCTACCATTCGCGATGCAAACCGCGCGGGGCATTGGCCTCGCGGCGGCTGTCGACTAACTCCGGCGCCAGCATGCGCTGTTGCCGCCGGTTGCTGCCCTCGAAAAGCTCCGTGCCCCTTTCGTCACACGCGCACAACGCGAGGGATACCATCTGCTCACTGCGCCACCGAGCACCGGACGGCACACGACGCTCGATCAGTTACTGCAGCCGTTTCAACTTCACGCGATCAGCAAGCCCGCGTCGCTTCAGGTCCAGGCATTGCGTCGACGTGTATCCACCGGCTCGAACAAGGGCGAGGCTCGCAACTCGCTGGCGCGAGCGGTCTTCTTCTACCGCCGCCGGGAGATCCGAGACTGCTCGTGTGAAAATCAGCGCTATCGGGCGAGTGGCCCCAACGTCAGGTTAGCCGCAATTACGCATTTGGAATTCGGTGTATCTGGAACGGCCGGTCGCGACCTTACGACAGCAACAGAACTTCGACGGCAACATGCTGACGCACCTTGCGTCGCTCGGGTGGAACCACCTCAACCGGACCGCCAGACTACGTCTGGTACGTCAACAACCGTGTCACGAAGGGACGCTTCAGGCCGCCGCGGGCGGACGGACCAGCCAAGCCGGGGCCTTAGTGTACGAAAAAATCCGTTTCTCGACGACGCCCCATGAAGCGCATCGCCGAAGCTTGGGGTCTGGAGTGGGATGCGTATGACAGCGTTCAGGCAGTGGCGAAGCTGCGTGTAGGATTGCGATATCGCCAACTTCGAACGTAACTGCAATTGCTCTTCGCAATACGGCCGGTACGCGCGGTCTTGCCCAACTGCAAGCCTTCGCGGCACAACAACACGTGAACACGCCGATAGACGTAACGCACACGCGCGTAGGCAATCTCGCGCATGCGTGCGCGCAGCTCAGGACGGGAATTCTTGATGCTCCGGTAGTACTGAACGCCGCGCGGCTGCTTCACGAGCCGACGGGCCCGCTTGAACGTCGATCCATAGGGCTTACTACGTAGTCCATCGCGTCTCGCCTCGGGGCAGACAGATTTTTTTATGACGATATCTTGGAGTTGGTTCGGTTCGCGGACCTGGTTTGATTCCACGCCCGCGTACTGCTTCTTCCAGCGGTAATACGTCTGCTCGCATATCCCCGGTTGCCGGATCAGGTCTGCCACCGGCATGCGCAGCTCGGCCTGCTTGAGCGCCGCCACGATCCGATCCACCAAGTACTGTTTGCGTTTCATCGCCAACCTCCCGATCGCATTGGGAAAAATTGCTCCGAAACACTAACACTCATTTCCGTCCAGGATTTCTATAGCAGATCAGTAGTCTTCCGGGTATTGCTGAGAATATGGGAGGAGTTTCGTTACCCCGCTTTCGACGGGCGCGCGTTTGTGTTTCGTGCGACTGGTGTAATAGCGATGACTGCGCTTATCTGAACGGTTTTCCAGACACGCAGGGATTGCGTGAAGCACCAATAAGCTGACACGGTGTCGATGCAGGTTAGGAGCAGCAAGGCATCGTCGATTCGAATGTGGAGCAAGTCACCTTGATGACCGATTGGGGCAAGGTGGAGAGTCGAGACGGTATATCCGAGCATCAAGACGTTGGTGGAGTCGATCTTCGCGATTTGACGTTTTTGCAGGAGTGCAAAGACGTTTCATGAAATCGCAGAGGTGATCATGATGAAAATCCCGAATGACGAGGTCGACTCGCTGGGAAAGGTTTGCGATAACGGTTGGCGCACGAACGTGACCAGACCGACAAAGATCAGCGCGAAACACAACGACTGCGCTCGAGTTACTGTCTCACGAAAAAAGACGTGAACGCCCACTGCGAGAAACAAAGGGTCAAGCTGCAAAAGTAAAGTGCAAGCTTCCGGCGCGAGGTACGCCGTGCCCCGGGACGCGAAGGCATAGTTCCTCGCCAGCGCGAAAGATGCTGCGATCAATAGAATTAAATCGGCACCCTGCATTCTGCAAACCTGCAACCACGACGATGTTCTCCATGTTGTGAGAGCCATGAACGTGCCACTGAAAGTGAAGCGCACCCAGGTAAAGGTAAGCGGATCGGTGATCGGATGGGTCAGTTTGAGAAGAAGGGTAACGCTGCTCCATGAAACCACAATCAGCGTGCTGAAGAGCAATCCGGCACTGATTCTTCTGTCCGTCGAGCTTGTCACTGTTTGAGGTTTAGTGTTTGGAGCGTTGCAAGTCCGAGACGGTGCGTCGTCTACGAATCACACCGAGGCCTCACCTCTTTCGAATGGCAGATAGAGGTGGCAACTCCCCGAGTACGTCTCGATGAGACAGAGCCGAAAAAGTGAATTAACGGGAATTCTCTTATTGCGAGACTTTTATATGTGTGATAGCGTCGGATTGTGTCTCTTCATGTAGACGGTGCTCATTCCATGGCAGCAAAGAAACCTGAAACCGAACAGTCCTCGGGACGCCCCGATAGCAGCACGGAGCGCGTCCTGGGTCTTCTTGACCTTTTCACGCCTGAGCATGCGATTTGGACCGCTGACATGCTTATCGAGCACCAAGGTCTGGGGCGTGCGACGGTCTACCGATACTTGCGGGCGCTCACAGATTCGGGGTTTTTGACCCCGGTCGGTGGCGGAGGCTATGCACTCGGTCCCAGGTTCATCGAAATGGACAGACAAATTCGTCTGGCTGACCCGCTGTTGCAGATCGCGCCGCCATTGATGGAAGCCATGCGTGACCAAGTTGCCGGTAGTCAGCTTCTTTGCCGTTACTATGGATTGCGAGTCCTGTGTATTCATCAGGAGCAAACTGACGCTCGGATTCATTCCGCGTTTCAACGTGGAAAACCGTTTCCGTTGTTCAAAGGATCGCCTTCGCGGATTATCCTCGCGAATCTTCCCCAGCCGCGCTTGCAGAAGCTCTTCCTGTACCATTCTGACGAGATTAAGGCTGCCAACTTGGGAGATTCCTGGATCGAATTCCGTGACCAAATGCGCGCGATCCGTAAAACGGGATACTCCGTCGCTAGCGATTTGGACAAAACGCTCGTCGGTGTTTCCGCTCCGATTTTCGTGGGCCCGGACGAAGTGACCGGCAGCTTGTGTCTCGTTCGTCTACGCGCGGAATGCGACGACAAGGACATTGAGCGCCTCGGCGAGTTCGCTATGGAAGGCGCGAACGAAATCACTTCTCGGTTGAAAACTGGGCGAGTACCTCCGGCTGAGACCGCCGCCGTTACTGAACCGAAAGAGCGCTCGAAGCGGCCTCGTAAGCAGGCTCAGGCGCACTCGGAGCGCCAGCGGGAACGTGCGTAATCCGGCACGAGGGCGTATTCACACAAGTGAGTCGCTGTCGTAGTTTACGACAGTGACCTACCAGAAAACCGCGTTCAGTTATTTGGCATCAGGCCTCCACCCACGGCATTGTTCTGCAGGGGGTTGAACGTGCATCGTCGTGGCTTGCAAAAAACCGCCGTCCACAACGTTTTCATGGCCACTGATGAATGGCTTCATCGTCGCCCGCAAGAAAAGTCACCGCCTTGGCAATGTCTTCGGGCGATCCGAGTTTTCGGCTAGCAACCGACCGGAAGCGCCGGGCAATTATCTCTAGCGAGCCATAGCTCCCCTTGCTCAAGTCGGTCATGATGAAGCCGGGCACACTGCATTTGCCTGGATTCCACGTGAACCGCCATTCAACGTCGGTGTGCCGCGTGAATTCCTGTACGCTGGCTTTCGTGGTGCCGTAAGGGGGCAACCGTTCGGCGAAGATCCTGAGATAGAATCGATTTTCACGATGCTTCTGCGTCCGTGATCCAGCATCAACCTTCCGATGTGCTTCGTCATCAAGAAAACACTACGGAAGTCAGTAGATGTCTTTGAGCTCATGATCTTGCCGCGGCCGGCACAGAATCAGTCTTGGTTCAAGACCTGAGGTACGGTGAACGGCGTAGGGGTGAGGAGGCGATTGTTCATCGTACGAATCATCGGTCGGACTTTTGCGAGAAATTCCTGCCATTTCGGTTCGGTCGCGAGACGTGCACGACGCTGTTGACGTTCCTCGAAGCTATCGTATTTCCAGAGGCTAACGAGCGCGTTTAGTTCGCCTACCTCAGCCGTGTAATAGCCCAGAAAGCCCCCTAGGATGCTCGCTTGCAACTCGCGGGCACCGCGCTCGTACTCGTCGAAATAGTCTTTCGGTCCGAAATGGGTATGGAGCACATATACGCGTTCTTCGACAATAGCCATGTTTTCCTCATTTTCTCGAAAGAAGGGTGTTGAATTTGAAACAGAACTAACGGCCTCGATCGGTCGATGCCTATCGAAAGTTCGGAAGGCAGCGCCCCGGAGGCGCAACTTGTGCCGCGTTATCTGGCGCTGATGATTTTATGGGAGCGGAGTAGCCGATCGGAGCTTCCCCTGCCGCGGTCTTCTCGTTTTCGACATGTTCTCCAGCGACAAACCCGAAGGTCATCGCGGGACCAAGCGTGATGCCACCGTCGAGGTGGCTTCGTCCCATTGCGCTCACCGCGTCGTTGCCCACGGCATACAGACCGTCGACGACCTTTCCACCTTGAACGAGGACACGCCCGTACTCGTCCGTCGAGATGCCTGCGAAGGTCTTAAGATCGCAAGCCCGACGTGGATCGCGTAGAAAGTGCGACGCGCGATGTGAGCGACGCAGTGATTCGGCAAACGACGTGAGTCACACAGGAATCGGTTGTATGCAGATTCACCGCGACCGAATTGCCCGTCACCGCCTTGTCGGGCACCTTTGGTGAATTCGTCGAGCGTCTGCTGCAGACCGGCGCTGTCCATGTCGGCTTGGCAACGTAGCACACTGAGCGCATTGATCGCGTGGCGTTGAAGAAGTGCTTAATTTCCTGTCCAGCATTGAACATCATGCCGACGAAAGTATTCTCTGGCAGCGGCGGTCTCAACCAACCTAAGCGCTTCCCGAGCGCGCGTCCGTCGAAAGGGGCTGCAAGGATTGATCGCCCTCCGGGACGGCCATCGGCCGCGGGAGGGTGATAGTCTGAAAACTCGGGTACCGCTACGAACTTTACCGATGTCTCTTTCTGAAACCAGTCCACCATTCGGGAACCGTTTCGGACGAAAGCCCAGAAACGGTTTGCATCGAAGGCTCGTCCGGCTTCATGCTTGAGGTACGACGTTACATGTTCTTCCTCATCAACAACGCCGGCTGCCCGAGACAGGCTATTGTGAGGGATCCAGAGCACGCCTCCGGAGCGTACGGTGGAGCAACCGATGGCTTCGTCCTTCTTAATGACCAGGACGGACGTACCGTGATTTCGAGCAGTAATCACCGCGGCCGTACCCTCGGCTCCGCTGCCGACTACCACTACATCGTAGGTTTCAGTTGCCATCGATTCGACCCAGAATATGGCGAGCTTTTGCCACGTGACTCAATGCGAGTCAATTGCGCGACCGAAGCGCCGATTTCAGTCGGCGCGTCGGCCGCGCATGGCGCCGCGGTTTACTTCAATTCTTGACCAGCAAACTCGCCCTGCAAGAAGACGTTCGGCTTCAGGAAGAAGGAGATGACCAGCGCGCCATTGGGGGAGCGGGCGAGGTGACGATTTCCCTTCGGGCGCCAGACATAGTCACCGGCGCGTACTTCGCCTTCATCGTCCACGATGCTGCCCTTGAGAACGTACGTTTGCTCGACTTCCACATGCTCATGCAATGGAAGCCGCGTGCCGGGCTGCCAGCGGAATAGCGCAGTGAGCAGACCCGTTTCCGGCTCTTCCATCAAGATCTTCATGTCGATGCCAGGGGTCGGCGTCGGTTTCCACGGCAACTTGTCGACTTCAACGTACCGCGATTCGAGCGGACCCAATCCGCTGTGAGCCGGCATCAGGGGAGTAGTGATGGTCATGATTGATCTCCGTGATTTAGATAGAGATGCGCCTTAGCTCAACAGGTGACGAGCGGCCTCGCGCGCCGACTGCCCGACGCGGACGCCCGCGGCTTCAGCGAGCTTGTTCATGTGACTGATGACGCCGTCGAAATAGGTGCTCTGGCCATCACCCATGCGCGCCGTGTTGGCATCGACCGAAGCGCCCGGTATGCCGTCGGCATCCATGATGTCGAGCGCAGAGATCCCCGACTGATTTTTCCCGATACCGCCGTCCGAACAGATGAATGCCCACGGGCGGAAGCTGCGGAAGTATTCGATTACGCTGCGACCGGTGTGACCGGCCGTACAAAGGACATTTCGTTCGAAATCTTCGGGCAACGCGAAGGCGATGCTGTCCGTGCAGACGATGCTGCGGCCGGTCGATTCGTCCTTTTCGATGACGAGCCGGCGCGCGGGATCAAAGGACGCGGGTCTGCGCGATCCAGTCAAGAGGGCCTGTGCTGCGTCCTTCACCGACATACCGACCTCGAGCCCGAGTTTCTGGGCCGCATCATTGAGTCGCGAGATGACACCGCATTCGTACATGTCGGCGCCATTGCCCATCTCAGCCGTCATGACATCCGTTGCTGCGGCAGGAACGTTGAGCGCTTCATAGAACCACAGGCCGCTGATTCCGGCGCCGTCCTTGCCGATAGCACAGTCCAGTCCGATGGCCGCCCGGGGCTTGGCCTTTATGATCATCTTTGCGCAAAGTACGCCTGCGTAGGACGCAGCAACGATAACGTCGTTTTCCGATGGGCTATTCTTGAGATAGTCCTCGACGTGGGTCGCCGAGTCGAAGACAAGCACTCGACCGGTGTCAAAAGTTTTTACGTCGGGGGGAGTCGAATTGCTCACTGTGCTCTCCGTATCTGATTAGGCGATGTGCTCGGAGGTCGCCGAGATCAAACGATGGTCCTTTCTTCGATGACGTAGACTCCGATCGTCTTGAGAAGCGGATCCTCGTGGATCAGTTTCTTGCCTTCGGTCGACGCGACCCAATCCTTGGTCTCCGAGGCATCGCCGAACCACGCTTCCGTGATCGCCTCAACTGGCAGCGAGCCTTGGGGAACTCCAGCGAAGACGGGGTGCGCGCGATCGATGACGAAGTTCTGGATCAGGCCTTTGAAAGCACCGGATTTCCGGAATTGCTCGCCGGACTCCGACGCCCATTTATCTCGAAGGGGCGCGCCGCTTTCGTCGCCTCGTGCGACTGACATCCAGAGCAGCTTCGTGCGAAGCATTGCATCTCCCTTCGGTGGCGGTTCGATCACGACTTTCGGGACCAGTACGAGGATCGTGATCGCGCCTTGGAAATTGCGAATGTCTTCTTTGGCGGCTGCGTACTCGGGGGACACTTCCGAGCGCTCCATTGCGGCGATATCATCGAACGCCAGCTGCGAGATACCATCAATGTCATGATCGAGAGGTTCTGAGGTCTCGTACAGCCTTTCGACGATGTGGTTCTGGCGATAGGAATGCAGACCTGGCATATCCTTCGCGAGCACGCCGTGGACGTTGATCCAGTGTTGCTTGAATTCTTCTGCGGTCAGACCGGACTTTCTGCTAAATACTGCGGAACGGTAGATCAATTGAGTCACCTTACTGTCGAAGTGCCAATCTATTAGTCAACGATACGATTCATCAGGTCGCCAATCCCCGAAATCCTCGCGAGCACCATGTCACCAGCGACAAGCCGCCGAGGAGGCGTCATGGCGAACCCGACACCGCTGGGCGTGCCGGTGGCGATGATGTCGCCCGGCTCAAGCGTCAGACCCGCAGAGAGCTGTTCGATGATTTCTGGCACAGTGAAAAGCATGTCTATAGTGTTTGCGTGTTGCCGAAGCTCACCGTTCACATACAACTCGAGCTGCAGCTCCTGCGCGTTCGGCAACGCGGATCGATTTACGACCACCGGACCGATCGGACACGTGGTATCCAGCGCTTTTCCTTTAAACCACTGTCCGTGGCTCTTCTGCAAATCACGGGCCGTGATGTCATTGATAACTGTGTAGCCGAAGACATACTCCAGAGCTTCCTCGCGCCGGATGTTCGTTCCTCGACGGCCGATGACAATGCCGAGTTCGACTTCGTAGTCCAACAGTTCCGTCACATCTGCATGTGCCCTGACGGAAGCGCCGTGACCGACCACCGTCGTAGGCGGCTTGCTGAAGAACTCGGGCGCCATCGGGAAGTTGTGTGGATCTCGTCCAGCAGCGCGATTTCCTTCGATGATGTGCTCTCGATAGTTGCGGCCGACACAGAACACGTTCTTCTTCGGGAACGCGATCGGCGGCATGAATTCGACATCCGTCGTCGACAGTACATGATCAGCGTCGTGAGCCTTCGAAACACGCTCTTTGAGCTCGCACACGTCGATGTTCGACGAGATCAAATCTGCGAGGTCTCGCGGCGCCTCGCCTGTGAAGAGGTCGTTCCAACTGCGAGTGAGGTTGTAGACGGTGCTTTCGTCGAGAACGAGCCCAAGCTGCGGCTTGCCGTCAAGCTTGAAAGTCAAAAATTTCATGTTCGGATCGAGTTAACGGAGTCAAAGGAAACAACAAAGAATCAAGAGACTCCGAGCACTTCACCCGGCTGCGTCGACTGACGCCGCTCGTGCTTTCGAGTGATGGAAGTACTGACCGCAAATGCCAGGAAGGCTGAAAAGAAGAAGAATCCCGACATCACATAGAGGCCCGCACGGCTGTTACCGGTGAGTTCAGTCAAAAGCCCAAGGATCCAGGGACCGGCGAGGCCGCTCAGGTTGCCGAGCGAATTGACCATCGCCAGTGCAATTGCGTTCATGGCGCCTTGGAAAACAAGCGACGGCATAGTCCAGAACAGCGGCACTGCACCCTGCATCCCGGCGGCGCCCAGGCAAAGGCCGATGAGTGCGATAACCGGCGACTGAACGTAGGCGCTGAGGAAAAGTCCGAGGCCTGCTGCACAGAGAAGCACAAGCATGTGCCAGCGACGATCGCCCGTCCGACTCGAAGTTTTCGACACGATGAGGATCACCGCGACCGCAGCGACCCAGGGGATCGCGGAGATAAGTCCCGCGTCGACTGCGCCTACGTGGAATCGCTCCTGAACAATCTTGGGAAGGAAGTAAGTAACCGACCAGAAAGCGATAACGAACGAGAAGTAAAGTGCGGAAAAAACCCATGAGAGGCCGTCTTTTGCGATTTTGAGGAGAAGCGTTGTCTCGCTCTCGTGGCGTTCAACGGGGACTGCCACCTGCTGATTGATAAACTTGGCCTCGTCGGGCGTCAACCAGCGCGCGTCCTGCGGGCGCGCTGGCATGTACTTGAACATGTAGAAGCCGAGCGCCACCGCCGGCACCCCCTCGAGGACGAACACCCACTGCCATCCGGCGAAACCCCGCGCACCATCGAGCAACAAAAGTCCGGAAGTGACAATAGATCCCGCTGCCAGCGCGATAGGTACGCACACTTCAAAGATTGAGTAAGCACGATGAAGTGAGCGCTTCGGGTACCACAGGGTCAGGTAAAACAACACGCCGGGGTAGAAACCCGCTTCAGCCACCCCGAGCAAAATCCGCAATACATAGAACGACTTGGCTCCCTGCGAAGCCGCAAGGGCGACCGTGACGAGCCCCCACGTGATCAGAATTCGGCTAAGCCATACGCGAGCGCCGTACTTCGTGATCGCAACGTTAGAGGGAATCTCGAAGAGGAGGTAGCCGATATAGAACAAGCCAGCAGCGAGGCCGAATCCAGAAGGGGTCAGACCGAGTGCTTTCGTGAGCGGCGTGTACATCACGCCCACATTCGCTCGATCGATGAACGAAATGAAATAACCGAGCAACAGCAGCGGCATCAGTCGCCAACTGATCTTGCGGAACAGATTCCGCTCCAACTGCTCATTTGCAGATACCTGCGGGCTTGCGTCCATTTGTCTCTCCATGACAACTCGAGGGGGCACCCTTGATCAGTGTGTACTGCACGGTCAGAACGACCAAGTGCACGACACATGAACGTTCTCTTTCCGAGTGTTTTTATTGTGATCTCTTATTGTGAGACTTTCAATAAGTATCGTTCGTGTTCAGGGTAATTCCTGAGTCTCGGCCAACTGAGACAACGGATGCGAAGATCTCCGCCTGGACACACGAGGGAACTCGAGTTGGCGCGCCGATTCGGCGCGAAGCGCACGCCGTGTCGGTAGGTCCAGCAACGCATATAATATCGAATGTGGAGAATTTAATGTAGTCTCGTATATGCAGATGTGCCCTAAGTTCGAACGCGAAGATCAAAGTGACTGCCCGGGATCTCCGGTTGCGAGGTCGAACCACGCGTAAAAAGCGGGCCGGACGAATTCGTCGTAAGAAACGACGCTCGCGAAACGATTTCAATCCGCCAGAGATGGCCACAGGTAGGAGAGAAGATGCAGTTCGCAAATAAGGTATGTGTAGTGACAGGCAGCTCAGTTGGTATCGGCGAGGCGATTGTTCGAGCGTTCGATGCTCAAGGGGCGCAGACGGTGAAACGATAAGCCCCGACGGCGGACTCATCACCATCTAAGCGGCATCCGCGCGGTAACCCTGAAGATCCCGCGCGTCCTCGGGTACGCCGACTCCGCGTCAGCATCCAGGCGTGCCGGCCGATGCGACCCAACGACAAACATTATTGGAGGTTCTTTTGAGCGTAACCGACATCCAGCGGCAGGTTGACATCACTGCAATCAGCCAACTGAAGGCTAGATACTGCCGCTTCATCGACACCAAGCAATGGGAGCCGCTTCGAAGCCTTTTCGCGCACGACGCGAAGTTTGAGGGTTTCGGATCCGCACCGAATGGCGCTGATGTCGACACGTTCGTCCGCGGCGTATCGGGCCGCTTGGAACAAGTTGTGAGCATTCACCACTGCCACATGCCCGAAATTGTTTTTCTCGACGAGAACAACGCACGCGGCATATGGGCGATGATGGACTATCTTGAATGGCCGGAAGGAAAGAGTCCCCAAGAGGCGCTGGGCGCTCGCGGCTTCTGTGGATACGGGCACTACGAAGAGCAATATCGCCGAGACGCTGACGGCTGGAAATTCAGCTTCCTTCGGCTTACGCGACTGCGCGTTGATGCGCTTTCAGACAATCACTCGGAACTGCGGCCAGTATCACGACCCCATGATCCTCGGTGGTTGGACGCCGGAGACTGAGTAGCTTTCCGTTGGCGGAGAGACGCCACGGCGTCCCTCCGCCAAGCGAGGAGCGCTATGCCAAACAGTACATAGCGCTCGCCGCGGCGTCACCGTGTCAGAACTTGTGACGCATTGCAACTCGGACCAAAGTCTGATGGTCGTTTGAGGAATCTCCCGAGTTACCGATGTTGGCCACCGCTGCCGTACCTGTCGACGACATACCGGAAGCCTTCTGAAATGCTACTTCCGCATAGACATCGGTCCGCTTCGACAGCAGATAGTCAGCCAGCAAGCTCACTTGATTGATGTGCTGGTTACCAACACTAGCTCCACTCGGTGAAGTGACGCTGTTCCCCTTTGTGTATACGTAGGCAGCTTCGAGAATAATCGTCGGAGTAACCGTCCATCGCGCTCCAACGTCCACCGTGTTGAAATGTGCAGCCGCGTTGCCCAACGCGCTGATATTCGCGTACTGCACGTTCGAGTAATAAACGCCGAAAAGCGCCGATCCAAGAGCGTATGTCGCGCCGGCGCTGGCGACTTGATAAGCGTTGGCCGTGACATAGCCGGAATTCAGCTTTCCGGTGAGAATGGTTCCGCTCGCGTTGCTCGTGAAGAAACCTGCACTTGGGGTGCTTGCGGTCGGATTCTTGAAGTACAGGTAGCCGGCCCCTAAGGTGAAGGGACCATTCGCATAGGATACCCCGGCCGAGTAGCCAGTGCCGGTCGTGAAACTTCCGGGAACACCGCCGATGCCGATTTCGGCGCCGAAGCTCAAACCATGGAAGCTTGGGCTTGCGTATCGGACGGCGTTGTTGGCGCGAAGGGAGTTTGCAGTGTTGTCGATATCGCCCGGGTGTTGGAAGATCTGACTGCCCAGGTAGCCCTGAATCGACACCGGCTGTGTGTAGATGACAATCGCGTCGTACTGTCGACCGAGGGTGACGTTACCATAGGATTGGCTACCAAGGCCAACAAAGGCCTGTCGGCCGAACATCAGGCCGCCTTGACCAAGTGCACCGTTGTTCAAGTTCATTCCCGACTCGAGCGTGAAGATCGCCTTGTTGCCGCCGCCGAGATCCTCACTTCCCTTCAAGCCCCATCTACTTCCGTTGATCCCGTTCAGCGAGTCGAGATACCATTTTCGGCCGCCCGCTGGCGATGTAGATGTCACATTGTTATTGAACATAAAGCCTTCGTCGAGCACGCCGTACAACGTCAGCGTACTCTGCGCATATGAAGCACTACTAAGCGATAGAACCGAAATCACTACAATCGACGGCAAAAATCTCACGACCTATCTCCTTTGTGGTTTTACTAGATGAACTTCAAGGGTGGTTCGTCCGATGATCCGGCGGAAACGTTCTATGAACGTAGACACGAACCGGCATTCCGGAAGAAATGCAGAACTGAGCTGCCTCTATGGACCGGCGTCGCGCTTAGATCGTCGCGGTGCTTCGACAACGTCCGGGGCGGCACTGCGGCGAGATATCTTGCTACTCGGAATGAATGACGTGACGGCGGAGATCACAAAGCTCCCCATGATCCAGAGTCCAACTCTGCCGCTGCCTGTCATTTCGGTGAAAAATCCTAGCCCCCCGGGGACCGGCGACACCGCTGAGGTTGCCCAATGAATTGATCATCGCGAAGACCGCCGCAGCCAGCCTCGTGTCACCTTCGGCGCGGTCGAGCGCGAGGTGAGGCGACGCAAGCCGGAATAACAGGTGGCTCAGGCAGTCACGGAATGAGCTTCTTTTCGCGCAGTTCGCGGAAACGCATCTCGAGTGCGGTCTCGGCCGATACGGAACCATTGAAGCCGGCTCGTCGGATCTTCCCAAGTTCAAGCACCACGTCGTTGCAGAACGCCGAGTTGAACATGTAATCGGCCCACTTCCAGTCCACTAGCTTTGTGATGTCGGGCTGACGTAGAGCGTATCGCTCCGCGATCTTCTGCCATGTTCCCTGCATACACAGCGCTAGTTGCTGGAGTGGAACCGGCAGGGGTTCCGCAGTATCGAGGCCAAAGAAATCCGCCAACGTTGGCCAAACATAGCGCCAGCGCCCCGGATCTCCGTTCGCGATATTGAACATTTCGTTCGCGGCGGTCGGTGCTTCGGCGGCCCAATGCGCTGCGTCCGCGATCACGTTCGCGTCTGCGAGGTGGTGAAGCGAGTTCCAAGCACTGGTCGGTCCTGGAAAGCGGAGCGGAACGCCCGACTCTCGAGAAAGTGTGGCGAGCACCGCGATCGCCATCACGAGATTCATTGGAGACCGTTCCGAGAACCCGGTCACATATGGAGGGACGAGGTTGGTCCAACTCCACTGGGCCGCCGCGGCGCGCTGCTCGAGATAATCCTGCTGGTTGTAGTAGAAGTTGGGGCCCAAATGCCGCGGATCCGTTTCCCGAGCCGGCGTCTTGATGGCCCCCCATTGCACACCGTAGTATTTGCCACCTGTGATAAGCACAACCCGCTCGAGCAGAGAGCGAGCCTCGGCCAAGTCGATCGCGTGGCGCAGCATCGTCACATTGGGCTCGATTTCTTCGAACCGATTCGGCCGGGACTGATATGCCGCGAAGAAGAGATGGGTGACGGGCCGGATGTTGCTCGCAGCTCGCGTGACCTGGGCTTCGTCCATTATATCCACCGCGACGCCCTCGCACCCGTCGAGGGAAGTACCCGCACGGGTGACGCAGGTGACATGCCACTTCCCAGAGGAAGCCAGTTCCCGTGCGATCGCACCACCGATTACTCCTGTCGCGCCCACCACCAAGGCGTGTTTCATATCGTCTTCAGCTCCAACAGCAGTTATTGACCGTTACCCAATTTTTGGTCGGCCTCCGCCGACATCACGTGCGGAGACGCTCTTACTCAGAAAATCCACCATATTGATGTTCCGGTCGCTGCGCGTGCATCAACGTCGTTTGCAGGAAGCCGCCGTCCACCGTCACGTCTTGGCCGGTGATATATGCGGAGGCGTCGCTTGCAAAGAAGGTCACTGCCTGCGCAACCTCGTCGGTTGAAGCGAGCCGGCGAAGAGGAACCATGCCCACGCGCTTTTCGTACAAATCAGTGGTGTACTGCGCCTCCGAAAGGGGTGTTCGTACGAAACCGGGCGATACCGAATTGCAACGCACCCCACGCGGCCCCCATTCGACTGCGGTGTGGCGGGTCAGCGCCAACACTGCCGCTTTCGTCACCCCATACGGTGCAGAAGTGTTGGGACTGTGTGCCGCCGTCGATCCAATGTTGACAATACTGCCTCGACGGACACGAAGCATCATCTCTCCAAAATAGCGCGTACAGTGAAACACGCTCATCAGATTGACGGAAAGAGCTTTTTGAACGTCACTTGACGACAGGGTTTCAAGAGACGATGGCGGCGGAAGGATTGCAGCGTTATTGACGAGGATGTCGCAATTGCCGTAACGCTCACTGACCGCGTTCGCCGCGTCGCAGACCGCCTGTTCGTCGGAAACATCGCAGACCACGGCGAAAACATCGTGCCCCTCCGTGCAAAGGGTTTCCACGAGGGGAGCCATCGCTTCGGCCGAGATGTCGACCAATGCGACGGAAGCCCCTTGCTCCACTAGCAGTCGCGTAATCGCTTGTCCAATTCCGCCAGCGGCACCGGTGACCGCCGCGACCTTTCCCTTCAGTTCCATTCAGCAACTCCTCGTAGTAACAATTGTGGCGCATCATCCGCAACCGCGCGCCGGTTCAATTTCGAATCGTTATCGCTTGATAGAAGCAGATCGTCGGTGCGCACCATGAAAGCGCCAAACAGACCACGCTTGTTGGATGGAGCACGTTCCATCGTCACCAGTTGTGCGCCAGTGGCTTCGCCGCCCAGCACGAAGCCTTGGATAAATCGTAAGACCACGAAAAAGACCGGAGCGACCAGCCCGAATGTGGCGTACGTTGGAAAACAATCGATGAGGAACGATGAGATGCCTGTTACGCAGAGTGTGTAGGGCAGAACGTTTCTTCGGCCCTGCCGATCCTCGAGCATGCCGAAGAACAGACTGCCCAGCGGTCGCGCAAAGAAACCGACACCGGACGCCGCAAACGCTGCCAGGATCCCCATGTTCGGATCCATCGACGAGAAGACGATTGTCGGAAAAGTGGTGGCTGCTACCGCACCGTAGGCCGTGAAGTCGATCCACTCGACCGCCGAACCGATCGTGCTGGCGATGGTCGTGCGTTTGGCCATTGAACTGGCCGGCGCCTCATCTGCCCCTGCCTTCTCTACCTGAGTCTCCATCACCTCAGCCCCCGGCTGTTCTGCGGACGTGCGTCCGATCACGCATCAAGACTTCCTATTAGGTCGACACATCGGTGACCCTGGTCTCAACACGGCCTTCAATTCTTTGCGGGACGGAGGTCCAAGTCGAGCATGCTTGGGAGGAAAAGAGGGCGTTACGCCCCAACGACATTCCTGAGCCGCCGGCGCGCCACTGGCCTTCCGTACCGTCAGTCCGAGATCGGAGTGTGCAAGTCCGACGCTACGGACACAAGATGGTAGTATCCCGTATCGAGGATATTACATTGTCTCGAAATACGGGACTCTGTAGAGCCCGCGTTGTCGGATCAACGGTGGCGGCGGAAACCCAATCGCCCTGTCTTGCGCGCAATTTGAGTGGATAAATACAGCGGTAACTAGTACAACATCCCGCAAATGGGTTTAATAATTATCCGGCTGCAAGTACGGCTGCAGCAGCGTGACGACCACCCCGGCCATCTCGTCGAGCGTGCCGGTGCCTGGCATGGGTGCCCAACGTCCACTATGGCCGCGAAAGGGGGCACCCAAAGGATTGCGGCCGAGTTCGGTCAACCGAGCCACCACGGTCGGCTCCTCGTCATCCATACGTTTGATCAGCAGGTGACGCGCGTAGGCTTGCGTGACGATCTGCTCATGGCCGAGCAGACTGCGCAGTTGCCGCTGCGGTGCAGCAACGTAGTGTTTGGCAGGTGAAGCTGACACGTCGGCCCCTCGACGACGATGCGCCGCCTTGTAGCGGATAGCGCCGGAAACTCCATTTGAAGGGGCGTGTGGCCTGATTCTGTTCGTCGACGAACTGCTCGGTGCGCTCGCGAACGTGCGCGGTGCCGGTGTGACTGGCGTAGCGCAGCACCCGACGCGTGTAGCGGGCAAACCAGAGTTCGATCTGATTGACCCAGCTCGCGTGCAACCGCGTGAAGTGGAAGCGAAACCGCTTGCCGTGCTGCTTGTTGAATGCCTGCCAGACGGCCCGGGCGCGATGCGTGTTCAGGTTGTCCCAAAGCCACGTGCATCTGTTTGCCCAGGTATGCGCCTGCCACACGCGCCAAGAAAGGGGGCGTCAGATCCATCTCAGTAAAATCTGACAGTGTCGCCCGAACGCCTTTTGTAGCAAAGCTTCACCGCCGATTCCGACTATCGTCGGCAATCTCGGCGGTTATCTGCGGTAAGCTATCTACCCGTAATTTCCGATTGCGACCTGGACAGGTCTGCAGATGCCGGGGCTGGGATTTCGCTATGTGGGGCAGTATCGCTTGTTGACACGTCCGTCGGAGTTTGACGTCGAGCGTTACTTCGCGCTGAGCGACAGTGACCTGGCCACGCGCAACGAACGTTTCAGGCGCGATCGCAGAGCGGGTGACGCCATCCAACTGGCCTTTCTGCGGGCCAGCGGCCACACGCTGGACCATGTCCGCAGCTTGCCACAACATCAGGTCAGCAAGAATCGGCTGTACCGCTGTATCGTGAGGAAGGGGCTGTCGCTGCGCTACAGACCAAATCGCAAGCGACGTGCACAGATGAGCCCCCCGGCACGTGCAAGGTCGACGGCGACAAATCGCGCGTGGGGTTTGGACTTCGTCGCTGATCAGGTTTCGAACGGCCAGAGGTTCCGCGCGCTGACCGTCATCGACGTCTTTACGCGTGAAGCACTAGCCATCAATGTTGGTCAGCGACTGAGCGCTTCAGATGTCGTGCGTGCACTGGATGACTGAGGTGCAAACGCGGAGCGCCCCGCACGCTGTTTTTGTGACAACGTTCTAAATGCAAGCGGAATGTGCAACGCAAGGTAAAACGGGGCCGCGCACACGGCGAGATGCAGTGCGCGAGCTGTCAAAGAGCGAACGACAACCAACCAGTGGTCTTCCGCGGCATCGGGGAGGCTTGCTGACCATAGTGGACACAAGATTCATCGCACATGGCGTGATCTTCACCGTACCTAAAACAGCATAGAAGCCCCAGCGGAAGGTCCGAGCATTATCTACGGGGTCGCCTGCGCCCCAACGGCAGCCGAGAGAGGGATCGATCCACTGGGTAAACCGAGTTCGAAGAACTGCCTGTAAGGCTGGTTCTTCTTGATCATGCTGTAAGCCACGCGAGCCATCTTCGCTGCCACGGCGGTGAGCGCCTTGCGCTTGAGGTCAGCGTCGTCCGGATCTGCATGGACGTAACGTTCATATTTCGAGCGGAATGAGTTCTCCTTCATGCGCACGGCAGCCATGCCTGCCATCCAGAAGGCCAGCCGCAATCGTGCATTGCCGCGCTTGGAGAGTTGCTCGCGCCCCCGCTGGGTACCCGACTGTATCTTCGCCAGGTCGAATCCACAGTACTTCAGGAACTGACGGTGGTGACCGAAGCGGCGCAGGTCGCCGGCCTCGGCGAGGATAGTCATGGCGATCACCGAGCCAATGCCAGGCAGCGTCTTCAAATGGGCGAAGTCGATATTGTCGTGAAGCTCCGCCTCGGCGCGCGCTTCGATTGCCGCTCGCAGTACGTTGAGCTCCTGGTACCGGCGAAGGGTAATACGGAATGTCTCGACAGCCAGGCAATCCGGCGCGTGAGGCAAGGCAGCGGTGTGTGCAGCTGTTTCCCATATCTCTTCGAGTTTGGCGCGTTTGTTCACCTTGCGGCCGACCAGATCCCATGCAGCAGCCACAAAGCTCTCGCGATCCAGGGCGCGTACGTGCGTCGGCGTCGGAAACTCGAGCAGGAAACGCACGAACTATTCGTTGCGGGTGGTGCACCAGTAGCGGTGCATCTCCGGGAAGTACAGGGGCAGGCTGTGGTTGATCAGAGAGTGCTGCACCTTGGTGCGTGCACGGGAAACTTGGTAGTAGGTCTTTGCAAGTTCCTGCAGGTCATGATGGCCGGCGATCTGCGGGTCCACGTAACGCTGATATGTGCCACGCCTGAGCATTTCCAGGATGACCTGCGCGTCCTTGGGATCGTTCTTGTCCCAAGAGTTGAACATTGCTTCGCGATACCGCGCCTGTGCCACGGAATTGATGCTGACCACCTCGTGCCCGGCCGTGAGCAGGCGGTGAGCCAGCGGGCGATGGTAGTCGCCGGTCGGCTCAAGCGCTACCCGGCAATTGCCGGGTAGCGCTTGAAGGTAACTCAACAGCCGGTCGAAGTCAGGAGCGCTGTTGGTCATCCGGAAGCGCTGACGCTTCCCGTCCGACAACTCGATCAATACAGCGTTCGAATAACGGGCGATGTCGATCGCAACCAGGTTCAGGGGCAGCGTACCTTCCAGCAAGTCGGCCATTTCGGTTCCCTCCGGCGGGTGGTGAACGGGCAATCCAAAGGATGCCCGTTACCCCTGACGGCTGACATTCTGCATGTACTACGGCGCCGAATTTACCGCTGCCAAGGTCATGCGCTGGCTGCGAGCTGCTGCCATCGGTCCTGCCTTCATCGCACCGGGCAGTCCGTGGCAAAACGGGTTCGTCGAGAGCTTCAACGGCAAGCTGCGTGACGAATTGCTGAACCGGGAATGGTTCCGCAGCCGCGCCGAGGCCAAGGTGCTCATCGAACGCTGGCGACAGTTCTACAACGAGCGCCGGCCCCATAGCGCACATCGCTATCAACCTCCCGCCAAGGTCCGTCGAGTCTGGCTGGATTCCGATAATATCGACGCGAGACTCACTGCTTGACTGGCTACAAAATTCCGCCGCAGGTCACTCCTGCTTTCGGCCGTTTTTGGAACAGCTCTTTTGGGCTGTAATTCAGCGAGCGAGGATATGACGGCTATACCACAACCAATCGTCAAGTTTATCGATAGCAGCAATCGCGGCGACGCAGCCGCGGTGGTCACATGTTTTACGCCGAGCGCCATCCTCCACGATTGGGGGCGACATTTCGAGGGCCATGAGGGGATTGCCGCTTGGGACCGAACCGACAATACAGGCGTCCAAGCCCACATCGACCCGGTGCGCGTCAAGACCTGCGGTGATACCGTTGTAGTAACCGTGAAAGTCAGTGGGAATGGATTCAATGGCACCGGTCACATGCACTTCCAACTTGAGGGTGAGCGGATCGCGAGGCTTGACATTAAGTGAGCATGCTCATGGTGGGCAGTCCAGGATGGGCCACGCGCGCAAAATTCGGGCGGCGTTCGACTGTTGGAAATTTGATTTATAGGTGAATGGATGGCGCATATTCATGCTTGGTTGAAAAAAATGTGGGGAAACTAACACTGCTTGATTGTAAGTGTATTGAAATAATGTGGTCACACAAGAATTTGTATCGGGATCCATGTGACCTCGACACTTATTCGACAGCACCAAACCGTCGCGATGGTCGCGCGGCGGAACTCGACATCCTGCTGATTTTGCAGCAATCGATCTCCGCTCCAATGCTCGGATTGACTTGAAAACCGCAGTGAACGTACCCGGCACTCCGTATCGTCGGCACTGGAGAATTGTCCCTGATCAACTACGCCGGTCAGCCTGCGGCACGTCGTGAACAAAAATGACAATTATTACGTGCCACGCCAGCGGACGTTTAAAAATATTCCATCCCCATTTATTTTAATCCTTGTCTTACGAATTCACGCTACACTGTTTTAAACTTCAGCCAACATCCAGCCGTGACGATTTAAGAATCAGAAATCTGACGCGATAAACGTGCTGCAGGTTGATTCGACAGGTGCCGCCGTTGTGCCTTGTCAAAAAAAGACTGGAAAAATCGCTCTCGAATTCGACCGAATAGGAAAGAGCATGCCAAAACCGGGGACAGAAATCGGCAGCGCGGGCAGATTGCCCGCGTCTGAAGCGACGGCGCGAGCCGGCACCACTGTTCGGCGGGCCGACGTCGTCCAGCACCGGCGTGCATTGCGATTTCCGCGCATCACGCGATGAATTCGATATGGAACAGGGCCGCCTCCGGCCCGGACGTGTGCGCACTCGACCCGGGCGCACCTGAAGCACATGCGCTGATCGGCGTGTCGTCCGCGTTCCGCCAGATGGTCGGGATGATCGACCGTGTCGCGCCGACCGAGCACACGCTGCTCATCGTCGGGCCGACCGGATCCGGCAAGGAGCTCGTCGCGCGGCGTCTTCACGCAAACGGACCACGTCGCGACAGGCCGTTCATCGACGTGAATTGCGGTGCGATCCCCCACGACCTGATCGAAGCGGAGTTCTTCGGTCATGTCCGAGGTGCCTTCACGGGCGCCGTCGACCACCACCGCGGCCTGTTCGAGCAGGTAGGTTCGGGCACGCTCTTTCTCGACGAGATTGGCGAGCTCCCCCTTGCGCTGCAACCCAAACTGCTGCGCGTGCTCGAAACGCGCACGTTCCGGCCGATCGGGGCATCTGCAAGCCTGAGGTTCGAGGGGCGCGTCGTCGCGGCGACGCATCGAAACCTGCTGGAAGAAGCGCGCGCCGGCCGATTCCGCGAAGACCTGTTCTACCGGCTCGCGGTATTCATCCTCAACGTGCCGGCGCTCGCGCAGCGAAGCGAAGACATCCCACTCCTTGTAGCCCACTTTGCGGCCCAGCAAGCGCGCGCGATCGCGTTCACGCCGGCAGCAATGAAGCGGCTGTGCGAACAGCCGTGGCCAGGCAATGTCCGCCAGTTGCGCAACGTCGTCAGTCAGCTGAGCGTGTTTGCGCAGCATGCGCGGATCGACGCCGAGACCTTGGCACCGTTTCTGGCGACGGAGGCGCTCGACGACGCCGCGCGTGCGCATCTCGCGGATCGCCTGCTGGAGCTTGGCGGCGACGACAAGCTGGCCGCGGCCGAACGCTTGCTGATCGATCGCGCGCTGGAGAGGACGTCGAATAACAAGAGCGCTGCGGCCGCGATGCTCGGTGTCGGCCGCAAGGTCATCGAGCGCCGGCTCAAGGCACGCGAAGCGCAAAACGGGGAAGCGAGGCAGTGTCTGGAGCGCGCGGAAGCGCTGGCCGGCACCGTCCGGTTTCGCGACGCCGTTGCGCTGCTGCGTCGCTGCCTCGATCTGCTGCAAAAGGCCAGCCAGACCGAAGACAGCCGCCGACTGCAGTTCGGCGCGTATCACCTGCTTGCAGTCAGCCTGCGCAGCGTCCATGGCTGGCAGTTTCCCGAGGCAATAGCCTGTTACAAAGCGGCTTTGTCGATCGGCGACGGCGTATGCGACCCGTGTGAACTCGCGGCGGTTCAATTCGGCGTCTGGACGACACAACTGGTGACGCTGCAGCTCAGCAAGGCGCGCGCCACGGCTCAGGAACTTCTTCAGCGCGCGCATGCGATGGGGGAGCGGGCCGCGCTCGACGAGGCCCACGTCGCGCTGGCCAATACGCTGTACTGGCTCGGCGACAGCGAGGAAGCGCTGGCATCGCTGTCCCGCGGCGGGTTGCGCGGCATCGGCCGCGCCGACCGCCGGCTCGGGGTCCAGGGCGTCGATGTCGCGGGACTCGCCTTGACTGTCGAGGGGCTCGCCGCATACCAGACGGGGGCGGTCGACGACGCGCGCCGTGCGATGGACGGTTTGATCGCGCGAACGGAGGAAGAACATCCGCATTCGCCCGGTCGCGCGGTCGATCTGCAAGGCGCTGCATGGCTCGCGATGCTCTTCAACGACACCGACCGGCTTGGGGATCTGACGAGCGCGCTCGACGCTGCATCGTCAGCCGGTGGTCCGGCTTGTTGCAGCGGAGCAGCCCGAATATTCAGGGCCTGCTATCTGAGCGCGGCCGGCAAGCACGGCGAAGCCGAGGCGATGCTGCTGGACGGCTACGACAACGACATCGCAAAGCATGGCGGCGCGCTGTTCTATTCGATCAAGACCTGGAAGCATGGCGAAATCCTGTTGAGCACAGGGCGTGCGCGACAATGCGAAGCGCTCGCTTCCGAGGCGATCGACGAAGTGATACGCAGACAGGAGCGTGCTTATCTCGGCGAGTTGCTGATCGTCAAGGCACGTGCGCAATGGATGCTTGGCGACACCGGCGCGGCCGAGCAAGGGCTGCGCATCGCGATCTCGACGGCGTTGGCGCTCGGCTCGGTACCCGCGCGGCTTGCCGCGACGACGTATCTCGCGGATCTGCTGCGACAGTCCGCGCGGACGACGCCAGCCGTCGAAGCGCTCGAGCGACCGTTACACGTGCCTGTGGCTGCGCTCCCGGGCCTGATCCAGGCGCCCGGGCTGCTGTAGAGATTGCGTCAACGCGACTTTCTGAATGTGCAGCACGACGGGTTGGGTTCCCTGCCCCTGGAGTCGTGCATTCCTCCTTCGCTGATCGATCTTCTCCAGCCGCCGCGCTCGTGGCGATCCATCCATACCGTCTTCCCTCGAGTCTCCGGTCTTGACTGTCATCGCGTCCGATAGGCGGAACTATCTAGCCGCACATGGACGAACTCGTCCGGTCGCTTGCTGCGCGATGGACGAATTCGTCCTTTGATCGGCGAACCGCAGCGGGGATCCTGTGGGCGCATGCCGGACGCGCGGCAACTGGCACATGCGTTGCTTTGTCTGGTGCTCGCGGAGGCTCCGCGAATCGGGGCGACCATCTTTTCAGCGAGAACGGTATGAACAGGGAAACCGGGCATGTCATTCCGCCTTACGGCGTAGCAATCCACCAGGCCATATCGGAAGGGGACCTGACAAAAATGAAGGCTTTGCTGAGCCAGGCCGAAGAGGTCCTGAAGCAGCACGGGGATCTTGCCGCTGCGGTCGGCAAGCTCAAGCAGGAAATCGTGAAGCGCGAACGGTCCTGACCGGTCGTCGCGCGCATCGCCGTTTCGTTCACCACCCAGGAGGACCAGATGTCCGAAAGCACACGTACAGGGCTTTTCCCGGCCGGCTACCTCATCGGCCCGGGGTTGCCGGGCGCTCCGACTCTCAGGCTCGCGCTGCTCGTCGACACTCCCGAGCGCAGTGTGGTCGGCACCGCGACAGTCACGCAGGCAGTGAACCCGCCCGTCGAGTTTCATGCCGACGTCTGGGGCAACTACACGTACCTGGCGCTGATGCCGCCCGTCAACACGCGCATTCTGGTGACGCTGCAGGGCAATGATGGCGGACCGAACGCGAATTCCATCGTGA
The DNA here is from genome assembly GCF_024656005.1 of Burkholderia sp. SCN-KJ. Taxonomy (NCBI): domain Bacteria; kingdom Pseudomonadati; phylum Pseudomonadota; class Betaproteobacteria; order Burkholderiales; family Burkholderiaceae; genus Burkholderia; species Burkholderia sp. SCN-KJ. The sequence goes on along the minus strand of NZ_JANKOG010000023.1, from coordinate 45,305 downwards.
CGTTCCGGCTCCATCTCGTGCTGGAAAACGACTGGCAAAGCGGTGTGGCCTCCTACAGCTATTTCGACAATGGCAGCTGGCACGCAATCGAGAACGTACCGGCAAAGATCGATCGGGAATTCGTGCCGCTCGAGCCGGGCCCGGCGATCCTGGAGCCGCACGGCGGGCCGCGGCCGTTGTACGGGGCGCCCATTCAACAGGCGACTGCCTCGGGCGATCTCGCACACATGAAGACGGTGGCCGCTGCCGCGAATCATCAGTTGCAAAGCCGCGACGAAATCGCAGCGGCGCTGGCTGCGCTGAAGGCGGAAATCGCCCGTCTGGAAGCTGGACAGTGAGCCCGGCCGGGCTTTTCCGATCACTATTCGCTACAGGAGCTACGTAATGTCCGCCGCTCTCTTTCCCGTGAATTTCCGCGTCGCAACACCAGCAATAGGCGCACCTGTCCTCACGCTGGCGCTGCTCGTCAACCCGCCGGCCAAGAAGGTCAGCGGCGTTGCTCGCATCACCCAGACAACCTGGCCGCCACTTGAATTTCGTGCGCAGGTATGGGGCCAATACAACCAGATGGTGCTGGCGCCTGGCGCCAAAGCGCAACTCGTCCTCAGCCTGCAAGGCAATCCGTCGGGGCCGACCAGCGGCCTGGCCGAAACGTTCCGCCTCCAGGGCATCGTCGAGGCGGACTGGAAGTCAGGTGTCGCCAGTTACCGGTTCTTCGAGGGAGAACGCTGGCACGAAGTCGAACACGCGATCATGACTGCGACCGGCGCGCTGCAGCCGCTCGAGCCACGACAACAGCCGGTGACGCCGCTGTACGGTGTCGGCCTGCAGCAGGCACGGCAATCGGGCGACCTCAGTCGCATGAAGGCGCTGGCACGTGTGGCCGAACAACAGCTCGCTGACGCCGGCCGCATCGAGGAAGCGCTCGCCGGCCTGAATGCCGAGATCGCGCGGCTGGAAGCGAGGCGCTGAGCATTTGCAACGCGGGGAACGCGTGCCGCTGTCCGCGGCGCGCGTTGCGGGCAGAGGGCAGGAAAGTCCGCGGACAGTCGGCTCGACAAGACGCCGACGCGGGCGAAACGACACGGGAAGGACATCGGCATGGACGAGACCCAAGTACACCCGGTTCGATTCCTGGGCGATGAGGACTACAAACGTTTCATCCCGGTTCATGTCGTTTGGGAAATCACGCTGGCTTGCGATCTGAAGTGCCTGCATTGCGGATCCCGTGCAGGCCGCCGGCGCACCAACGAACTGTCGACGGACGAGTGTCTCGAGGTGATCGAGTCGCTGGCCAGGCTCGGCACGCGCGAGGTGTCGATGATCGGCGGCGAGGCCTACCTGCGCAAGGACTGGACGCAGCTCATCAAGGCCATCCGCTCGCACGGGATGTATTGCGCGGTCCAGACGGGGGGGCGCAACCTGACGCCGGCACGGCTTGCTCAAGCCGTCGAAGCGGGGCTGAACGGCCTGGGCGTGTCGCTGGACGGCCTGGCACCGCTGCACGACAAGGTGCGCAACGTCCCGGGTTCGTTCGACCGGGCTGTGGATGCGCTCAAGCGCGCCCGCGCGCATGGTCTTGCGATCAGCGTGAATACGCAGATCGGCTCGGCGACGATGCGCGATCTGCCGGCGCTGATGGACACGATCATCGAGATCGGGGTCACGCATTGGCAGATTCAGCTGACGGTCGCAATGGGCAACGCGGTCGATCACGACGAATTGCTGCTTCAGCCGTACCAGCTCGAGGAGCTGATGCCGTTGCTCGCCGATCTCTACAAGCGGGGTCTCGATCGTGGCCTGCTGATGAACGTCGGCAACAACATCGGCTACTTCGGCCCGTATGAGCATCTGTGGCGCGGTTTCGGGGACGAGCGGGTGCACTGGACCGGATGCGCGGCCGGGCAGACCGTCATTGCGCTCGAAGCAGACGGCACCGTGAAGGGTTGCCCGTCGCTGGCGACGGTCGGCTTCGCGGGGGGCAACGTCCGCGATCTGTCGCTCGAGCAGATATGGCGGACGAGCGACGCGATTCATTTCGGCAGGCTGCGATCCGTGGACGACCTGTGGGGATTCTGTCGCACGTGCTACTACGCCGACGTGTGCCGCGGCGGCTGCACGTGGACATCGCATTCGCTGCTCGGCAAGCCGGGCAACAACCCTTACTGCCACTATCGCGTGCTCGAACTGAAGAAGCAGGGCCTGCGCGAGCGCATCGAGAAGATTGAGGATGCGGCGCCGGCGTCGTTCGCGGTGGGTCGCTTCGATCTCGTCACCGAACGCATTTCGGACGGCGCGCCCGTGTCGAGCATTTCCCGGTCGGGGCAAACCGTCGAACTCGCGTGGAAACACAAGGGCAAACGTGCGCCGGATGTCGGGAGAATCCCGCCCACGCTAGGTCTATGCCGTGCCTGCAACGGCTACGTTCACCCCCATGAACGCGAATGTCCGCACTGCGGCGCGGACATCGAGGCCGCTGCGCGCGCTTACGAGCAGGATGCGCAACGACGCAGTGCGCTCATCCGGGAGGTCGAGCGCCTGCTGAGTTGACCGGCGCCGGCGGCGCGCGTCCTTTCTCGGGGCACCGACCGTACGCACCGCGATGCCGAGCCACTTCGCCCGGCACTGTCGTGCATCGGGACGGAGTCGGCGCGGTGTTGCCGTCGAAGCGGAATCCGCAAGATGCGGGCGCCCTGTCCGCCGGTCCGACAGAGCGCGAATCAACTTCCACAGGAGGTCAGCAATGGATACGCGAGTTTGTCAGCGGTCCGATCGGTCGTCGTGTTCACCGTATCGCGCAAGGGTGCAATGAACATGGCCACTTACCCGATCAACATCACCAGCACGTACGGCGCGGCGGTGAATGTTTACACGACGATGTCGCCGACCCCGACCAATCCGCCGTCGACGGATCCGTCGGCGTACATCCCGACCTACACTCTGCTCGGCAGCGTCCCGGCCGACGGTACCGGCCACTTCACGACCGACGAGCCAATCGCGCGCGTCGTGATCACGCGCCAGACGGACGAATTTCCGCTCAAGGTGGCCGTCGCGGAAGCGCTCACGCCCGGCTCGCAGATGATTCCGCTCGCACAGGCCGACGCGGACATCGCGCAGGCAGGCTGGAATTTCTACCGGAATACCGTGAGCCAGCCGTTTGCGCCGATGGCGCTCAACTTCAACGCGCTGGTCGAGAATACCCCGGTGACCAGCCTGCCGGATGCGGCGGCTACCTATTTCTCGCAGAACGGCGCAGCGGGGCTCACTTTTGGCCTCTACTCCGCACTCGGCTACTGGGCGACGAACCAGCTCTATGCGTTCCCCGGCACATACTATTGCTACGAACCGCCGGCAGCGAGCTCGATGGGCTTCATCCTGCCGACGACCTGCGTCGGCACACTGACGATCACCGGCGGCAAGGCGACGTACACGCCCACCGAAGGCGCGTCGATTCCGCTCGATTTCGCGACCTCGCAGCTATCCAGCGCAGGGGCAACCGCGAAGAACGGCATGCTGCTCACGGCCGTCATACGCGACCTCGCGTGGGAAGGGCACCCGGACACGATCACGTGGGCGTTCGTCGGCACGTACAACGGCCAGCAGTTCATCGCGCAGTCCTACCAGGACCCGAATCTGCCGTGGTACGCGGTGCTCTACGACCTGGTCTACGGCGCGTTCTTCACTGTCCAGCTCGCGATGGCGGTCGATGCGGCGATCAACCTGCTGGGCGCGATTCCCGGCGGGCTGCAATGGCTCGCGAATAACGTCGGCGAGATCGCCGGCAAGATCCGCGGCGCGCTGAACGCGAACGGCGACAGCGCTGCGCCGGACAGCGCGGTGGGCGACGATGCCGATCCCATCAACGTGGACGTCGACATTGACATCGATATCGACGTGGATGTGGACGTGGACATCGATATCGACGTGGACGTGGACGTGGATGTGGACATCGACGTGGACGTGGACTTCATCGCAGTGGTTGATGTGGACGTGGATGTCGATATCGACGTCGATATCGATGTCGTGACCGACAGCGACATCGACATCGACGTGGACGTGGACATCGACACCGACGTCGATGTGCAACCCGGGACGGTGTCGCGCGTGCTCGGTGCGGTCGGCAACTGGATCATGACGAAGGCGCTGCCGACGCTCGTCGAAGGCGTCGCGATCTACGTCGCGTTCCAGACTGCCGGGAAGCTGCTCGACGCATGGCGGCAGCAGGACGAGCGCGACATGCAGAATCTCCAGCCGCGCCAGACGTCCGGGCTAGGACTGCTCGTCAACTACATGCTGAACGATCCGATTCCGGTCGACACGCGCTGGACCACCTTCAGCCAGTACGTGCAGGAAGTGCAGGGCGATTCGACAACGCTGCAGGTGACGCTGTCGACGATCCTGCAGACGAAGAACAGCCAGGCGGATACCGAGGCGCAGAACTGGCGCTGGCCGCAGGATGCCCAGAACGCGCTCGTCGCGCAGATGAAGCAGAACACCGGCGCCAACGCGTATCTGGCGTTCCAGACGCTCGCGAAAGCGACGTACCAGAACCGGCCGCTGCCCGTGAAAACCGGGGCGTCCGTTGCGATGGTCTACCTGAAGGGCTAATTGCCCGTCCGTCACGAGGATCGATCATGAGCACTGCCTGGTTGCAGCCGGACCATGAACGCTATCCCGATGCGGAAACGCATCGCCGCCGCTGGCGGCACCTCGCGCGCGAGATCGCGGCGCGCGCGGCGTCCATTACCGACGATCCGGCCGCGATTGCACCGCCGGCCCGGCCGGGTTCGCTGGAGATCCTCGGCTCCGGGATCGAGGCGAGCGGTTTCACCCGCGCCGACGAAGCGCGCATTCGTGCGGCGGAACATGTGTTCTTCTGCGTTGCGGATCCGGCGACGAAGGTCTGGCTGCTGCGCGAGCGGCCCGACGCCTACGACCTCTATACGCTCTACGACGACAGCAAGCGGCGCTACGTCACGTACATGCAGATGGCCGAGGCAATGCTGCATCCGGTGCGACAGGGGCAGCGGGTCGTCGCGATCTTTTACGGTCATCCGGGCATCTTCGTGCTGGCGACGCACCGGGCTGTGCGGATCGCGCGGCGCGAAGGGCATCGCGCCGAGATGCGCGCGGCGGTCAGCGCGCTCGACACGCTTTGCGCGGACCTCGGCGTCGATCCCAGCCAGCCCGGCATGCAAATGTACGAGGCGACGGACATGCTGATCCGGAGCCGGCGGCCCGATACGGGATTGCACCTCGTGCTCTGGCAGGTCGGGCTGATCGGCGAGCTCGGGTATCGCCGGCAGGGGTATCTGAACAGCAACTTCTCGGTGCTGCTCGACTATCTCGAGGCGCTATACGGCGCCGACCATCCGGTCGTGAACTATGTCGGTTCGCGCTATCCCGGCGTCGATCCGCTGATCGACCGCCAGACGATCGCATCGCTGCGGGATCCGTCGGTGCAGAACTGGGTGACGGGCATTTCGACCTTCTACCTGCCGCCGAAGGACGCGGCCCTCGCCGATGCGGCGATGCTCGACCGGCTCGGGTTGCTGCACCCCGGCCAGCCACTGCGCTCGACTGCCGATGCGTTGCGCGTGATCGATCGCTATGGTCCGCGCGAACGCCGGGCATTCACCGATTTCGCGACCTTCGACGTGCCGCAGAGCTACCAGTGGCAGCCCGACAGCGCGGCCGCGCAGTTCGTGCTGGCGTTATGCGACGATCCGCACCTGCGCGAGCGCTATCGCGACGATCCCGCCGCGGCCGTCGCCGGCTGGCCGGGCCTGTCGCCACGCGAGCGCGAGCTGCTGAGCCGGCGCGACGCCGGCGCGATCCAGCTCGCCGCGAAAGGGCTGCGTGCCGGCGGGGAGCCCGAAAACCGCCGGCTGCTGAGCCTGCTGCTCGACCTCAAGTCGGCGAGCGCGACACTGCTCGCGGGGGTCAAGCGCGCGCCGGCCGGCCGCGTCCAGGCGGCGGCCGCGTCGTGGAGCGGCGCACGCGGCATCGCGGCCGAATGGGCCACGCTCGCCGCCGATTTCCAGCAACTGCTGCGTCGCGACCTGGCGGTGTGGAGCGGCTTCTATCTGGCCACCGGGCACGCGCTGTCGCTGTCGGTGTTCGGCCGGCCGGACGGCGGCGTCACGCGCATCGACCTGAACGGCGTGCGCGTGCAGGGCGCGCGCTTCGACAAGGGCGTGCTCACGTGGTCCGGCGATGCCGGCAATCCGTGCTCGGGCTACCTGCAACCCGACCTGCGCCCCGGCGGCCAGCGGCGCTGGGTCGGACTGATCTGGCCGGCAGGCGCCCATCCCGATACGTCGCACAAGCTCGTCGTGGACGAGTGCCTGGCGCGCCCGCGACTGCCGGCAAGCGCGATCGCAGGCATCTATCGATGGCTCGCGCCCGATGGCGACGAGCACCGGGTCGCGATCCTGCCGACGCCGGCCGGGATGAGCGTCACGCTCGACGGCACGCCAGTCGACGAACCGCTGACGATCGGCCGCGACCACTTCACGCTCGGCGAACGCCGCGTGCCTCTCGCAGCCCGTATCCGCGACGATGCACCCGTTGCGCACCTGCATGGCGAATACCGGTTGCTGCTACGGCATGGGGCGCTGGCCGAGGTGACCTCCGCGTGCGTCGATGCCGGCGGCTTCTCGATCGGCGGGCGGCGCGTAGCGGCGACGTTCGACGGCGACGCGATGCAATGGCGCGACGGGCCGCCCGCGATGGCGAGCGGATCGCTGACGTTCACGCTCGACCCGGTCACGTTGCGTCCGCTCGTGCACGGCACCGCGCACGGCGCGAGCGGCGCGAGCATCGCGTTGCGCGGGATGGCGGTTGTGAGCGACGCCGACGCCGCCGTGCTCGCCGCGACGCCGCGGTTCGGGCTGCCCGACTGGGCGTGGGCGCATCTCGTCGCGATCATGGCCGGAGCGAGCCGCAAGGGCGGGCTGTTCCTGTGGCACGGCTACGAGCGCGCATCGACCAATCTCGCGCGTGTCCGCCAGGTGCTTGCGCGACTGCATCGGGACGGAGCGGACCACGCATGAGCACCGTCATGGCCACCGACGCGTCGATTGCCGACGTCGATCGTGCGCAACTCGTACGCGACGCGGGGCCGCGGCCGCGACGCACATGGGTGCTGCTCGACTACGACACGGCGCGCTTCCCGTTCGCGGCCGTACTGAGCCGCGACGTGTACAAGGTACAGCGCCTCGACCGGCTGCATGCATACCTGCTCGACCATCGGCGGCGCAACGGTCGCAGCGCGCGGATCGGCCCGCGCGACAACCTGATGGTGAGCGCGATGATGGAGCGCCAGCCCGCCGACGCCGATTTCTGGAAGCTCTACCACAGCTTCATGCTCGCGCAGCTCGCGCCGCTGGTCGGGCGTGGGATTTCGTACACGAGCCATCCGAAGCTGCGCATCCACCTGTCCGGCACGGCCAGCATCAGCTCGTTCCATCACGACATCTGCGTCACGCGCCGGATCGACCAGATCAACTTCTGGATGCCGTTCACCGACGTGTTTGACGGCGCGGCGCTGTGGCTCGAGCGCGACTACGGCAGCGGCGATTTCGAACCAGTGCCGGTGCGATACGGCCAGGTGCTGATCTTCGACGGTGGCTATCTGGGCCACGGCACGGTCGCCAATCGTTCGGGCGTGACGCGCGTGAGCCTGGACATGCGGTTTTCTTACAAGCGGGCGACGACGCGCGCCGAAGGCGTCGCGCTGATGGACCGGATCGTCGACGTGCTCGAGCGGCCGCGCGGCAGCGGCGACGACGCGGGGCCCGTCGAGCGATCCCTGACCACGCAGGAGGCACCATGATTCAGGAACTCGGGCAGCAGCCGCTGGCCGTCGCGGCGGACGTGACGGGCCTGGGACGCAACCGGCCGCGATCGGTCGGCGCGGTGCATTTCGGCCCTGACGGCGCGAGCGTCGCGACCACCGGCCAAGCCAGCTACGCGAACGTGTCGGACGCGGGCGGCACGATCCGCTATGCGGCGTCGCTCGCGGGCGGCGCACCCCATTCGACGTCCGACATCGTCATCGATGCGCAAGGCCGCGCGGTGTCGTCGGCGACGCGCCTGCTCACCGCCGACGGCACGCTGCGGCGCACGGTGCAGGGCATCTATCGCGCGCTGGCGCTCGACCCCGCCGGGTGGCCGACCGACGGCGTCGCGCACTTCTCGCTCGCCGGCCCCGACGGGGCGCCAAGTCATGTCGCCGAGATGACCTACGCGAACGAACGGCCGGCGCATTACTCGCTCGTCGACCATTCATCCGGCGGGACCGGTGCGATCGCGGGCCGCCTCGAGATCGATTTCGCGAACGCCGTGCTGGTCGGCACGCGGCTCGCAGGCGGCGAACTGACGATCGCCCGCCATGCCGGCCCGGCACTGACGCTCGCGAGCACCGCGCGCTCGATCCTGACCGCGCACGGAACTCCCGGCCGGCTGCTCACCATCAACTACGCGGAAGACGGGGCAACCGTGCGCCAACGCGTCGAGTCCGACTACGGCGGCGTCGCGTTCGATGCGCGCGGCAAGATTCTCGACGGGCATTTGCTCGTCGCGCTGCAGCCGGCGGGCAGCAACACGCAGATGCTGACGCTGTTTCGCTTCACGAACGGCAAGCTGACCTCGACGCGCGTGTTGAAACCGGGGGACCCCGTGCCGCCGCCGCGCGAAGCCGCGCCGGCGAGGCCCGTGCCGGGGCCCTGGCAGCCGACGCGTGCGCCGGATCGGACGAGGCGGGCGTTCCGCGCCGACGGCAGCCTCGCTCAAGTGCGCGACGAATGGATGTCGGGTGGCGGCGCCGCGCCGTGGCGCTCGCTCGTCACGGGTTTCGCGACCGACGGTCGGACCGCCGTGCGTGTGACCGACGTCGACTATCGCGCGGCTCAGTTTTCGACCGACGGGCAGCCGATCGGCGGCACGATCATCTCCACCCGATTCGAAGGGGGCGTGCGCTCGAGCACGACCCGTGTCGTGTACTAGACGCAAGGCGGCGCACATGCCGCGAGCGACGTCATCACCGTCAACCCGCGTTGTTCCTACACATTTACGGAGAAAAGCGATGGCTATCAACAAGAACTGCTCGATCACCAACAAGTCGGGCAAGAGCGTCGTCGTGCTCAATGCGTTCAATTCGTCGACCAACGTCGCGCAGAACTCGCCGAAGCAAGGTTATCTGCAAGATCTGACGCTGCTAGCGCTGTCGTCGGGCAATAAGGTGCTGGCCAACGGCGCAACGGGTGCGGTCACGCTTGACGGAACCTACACCGATTCGAAGGGGCAAACCAAGCCTTGCTTCATCTACCAGTTGCTGATTTCGCAGCCGGACTCGCTGTTCCCGGTGATGTCGGTCGGCGAAGCGCTCGATTTCAGCACACAGGGTTACCCGCCGATCTCGGTGACCGAAGCTGCTGCCACCAACATGGCCAAGGCGCTCAGCTTCTGCCAGAACATCATGACGTCGCCGACGTCGAAGATGGCGACAGGATTCCAGAGCGCGATGACCGATGCGTTCAAGTTGCCGTCCGTGTCAGACAGCGAGAAGGCGATCGCCGCCTTCTTCAACCAGTACGACCTGTTCAAGGGGCTCGACTTCCCGAGCTACGTCGCGGTCAGCACCTGGCTGCGCGGCTATGCGTATCTGTGGGGCATGGACGACAACGGTCAACCGGGCCGGACCTACTATGTCTATTCCGCGCCGGGCGACGGCAAGACCGGCGCGACGTCCGAAGGCACGATCGTGTTCGCTAGGAAGTCTGGTGCACCGTCGCCGGCTGACCCGGCCGACCGCTTGAGCGGCATGACGATCACGCTCACCGGATCGAGCGGCTCGACCAGCACGCTGTCGTTCGACAATGGGCAGATCGTCGATACCGCCGGCGCGGTTGCCCTCAATGCGGCGTTCGGCTTCAAGGGCACCTTCACGGGCAAGGAGAGCGATACCACCGCGTGGCCGATCCTGACCGGCACGATGCTCAACAAGAAGGTGATCGCGATCCCGCTCGCGCCGGAGTCGGGCTGGGACAAGTTCTGGTCGAACCTCACGTTCGAGAAGGTGCTCGGCTACTTTCTGCAGGCGATGGGCGTCTGGATGGCGATCGATTTCCTGAAGCAGAAGCTGACCGGCAAGGACAACAAGCTCCAGGATGACCAGGCCAACGAGAATCGCGGCGATGCGCCCAACCAGCAACAGCAGCAGGATGCGCAGGATGCCGGCAACGAGATCGGCAACGACGCGCGGCAACAGGACCAGCAACTGGCCGACCGGGCGGCGGGCGACGGCAACGTGCAGGTGCCGGCGGACGATGCCGCGTTCGCGAACGATGTGAGCGCGGCGCGTCAGTCGGGTTCCGACGCATACAGCGACGTGGCCGGGGACAACATCGGCGGCGGGATCGACAGCGCAAGCACACAGCTCAAGGATCTCGCGCAGATCGAGGTCAACGAACAGATTGAGGAGGCCGAGGGCAACCTGGTAGACGCAAGCTCAAAGCTCGAAGCCGGTCAACTGAGCGAAGCGAACCAAAGCCTCGGCGACGTCACGCAGTCGCTTCCCGACATCGTCGAGAATCTCGGCGACCAGGTGAGCCAGCAACTGAAGGAGCAGGTCGAGGAAGCCGTCGAGGTGCAACAAGAGGCGTCTGACGTTGCCGAAGAGACCAGCGATAACGCCGACGAGGCGGGCTCCGGCGAAGAGGAGCCATTTGACGACCCTGTCATTCCCGAGTGAGCGGGAGCGGGGATTCGTCGATCCGTCGGGCCACCCGTATGGGTGACCCGACATTCGCGTGTCCGGCTGCACACCGGTTCCGATCCGGTCGCAGCCGGTTCTCTTGTCACTCCCGCAGCGGTCAGCGCAGTGGGAGGAACGCATAAGCGCGCGAGGCGACGCACATGATCGCGGGGCCGGCGGCGGTCATGCCGCATTTGTCATAGCCGGGCGAATTATCGAATCTGCGCGACGGCGCACACATGTGCGGCGCTCGCGCGCCACGCACAATGAGCGACGAACTGGATTGAAATGAGCGTCGCGATATCCGAGCATCGTGGGCGAACATCTTTCGATGCCGCAAGCAGGTCGCAATTTACGGGAATGCGGCGCCCATGAGAACGACTGAATTTGGCGCAGCCGGAACAGAGATGGCGTCAGCAAGATAATCTCTCTTATCACTACAGCACGATTGATGTGCAAAACTGGCCGGCCGGAAAATGTGCCCGACCTCCGTACTTCGAGCGATCCGGTCTTCAAGAGCTTGCCTAACATCGACGAACTGGCCGCGCTGCGTGTCTGGGATGCCGGCACCGCCAATAGCAAGACGGGGAGCGTTACATGCCGGAGTGGATTCGGGGAGGGCAGTCCGCGCGCGGCGTGCTCGGCAGTCTTCACTGTCAGGTGGTGAAGGTCGCACGATAGGCGAGGCCGCGCGATCTTGCCAAGGTGCTGATCAATCCAGACGGTGAGCATTTACGGGAAGCGAACACGATTGCCGACGCAATGGAGCGGATTCGGCATGTGCGCGCGACGACGCCCGTGCGAGCCACTGAACGAAGACGGCCGGATCGGCGGGCGCCGGGCGGCGTGCCTGCGAATGGTTTGTGTTCGCCAGCGTCCCTTTGTGGGACCGGAAGCGGTGCTCGAATAGGGCCGCTGCCCAAGACCGAGAGCGTCAGGCTGACGCTCACATGCCCCGCCAGCCTGAAGGCAGACCATGAAGCACAATTACGTCGCCTATATGGACAAGCCCGACGCGCCAACGGCGCTCTCGCGTCTGGCCATTGCGTTTGAACATTACAATGAGCGCCATCCGCACAAAGCCCTGAAATACCGCTCGCCTCGCGAGTTCAGGCGAGCAGCGGCGTCATCAAGCTAACGGTGTCCAAGTGTTCTGAGTTACAGGGGCAACTCCACCTGGCAAACCGGTAAAGCCGCATATTTGAGGTGTTATCAAGGACTTGGGCGAATTCGATGACGGGCAGAGAGCGGAGGCCACCGTCACTGACCGGATCCAGGATGTGGACAGGATGGCGTATCCTACGTCTTCGAATCGGCGGTGAGCGAACGGGCGTGACCCGGTTTCGAAGAGAACCGCGAAAACACTAACAAGAAAGGTTAAGAATGGCAGTCGACATCGTTGCACAGTTCCTGAACACACGGGCGCTGGACCTCGGTCCCGATGATGCGCGTCTCGAAAAGGTGAAACTTGCCGCGGAGCAGGTTAAAAACCGTTGTCTGGAAAACAGAGCGTTAGCAATTCCGTTGACCATGATCCCGTTTGCAGAGGCGATGCCTGCTGATGACTCGACTGTCCAGATCGTCCGTCAGGCAGTTTCAGACCACTGGAACACATACCTTAGCTTGTTTCCTGATGAGCCCTGGACTCTCTATCAGGCAGTTGCGCTTCAGGCTGTCGTGAGCGCCGCTGAAGAGGATAGTGATGTGCTTGCCGCGGCGGTGCTGTCTTCACGCAATGCCTATCTTTGCGCATCGACACGACAGGCGCAGGCCATTGCGAACGCTGCGTTTTCCGAGCTTGACCGGAAGTATGAGGCTGCGGCTAGGTCTCAATGGGCCCTGACAGAGGTTCAGATCAGCAAGTTACCGACGATAAAGCCGCCGGCTGACCAAGTAGGGGCTGGATTCGACGAGGAGAGGTTGAAGACAGGCCTCGTGGCGGCAGCTTCACCAAATCCACATCATCCGCAGAACAATATCAACGCATGGGCGACCGAGTTTGGTAGCCGGGCGGCGAACGCGATTGCGGGCGCGTTTGACGACGGTGAAGGCGAGATAGGCACAGTGCTTGACAGTCTGTCAAAGTCTGTCGCGGCAGAAGTGAATCGTTGGGCAAGAAGTGTGTCGGCTGCCATTGCAGGATCTTCGCGAGCTGTCAATAAGCGCACGAGCCTGCTGTGGTGGAAGGAAGCGATGTTTTCACCGAGTCTGTCCGAGGGGTATCGAAATCTGCTACCGGCCGTTGCCGCGACCGCGGCGAGTGTTGACCTGCAGTCGCTTGTTGATGCGGCACATCCTCTAAGCGTCGAATTCTTCCTGCGAGGGATGGTGAGTGTCGTTACCGGTCAATCCGGTGCTGACAAAAAGTCGTTCGGCGCCTGGCTCGGGGATGTGCTGGACGATGCGCGCGGACGACAGTTGTTTGAACGGCTCGTACTGGACAAGCCGCAAGGAAACGATATCGCTCCCGTTGTCCGACTGATTGCTGGAGTGAGCGGCGGCTCCGTGAGCCTCGCAGAGGTCTTTACGCGTTACCCACAGTCGATAGAGGAGATGGAGATTTCCGCAGAGGACTTCTCTGTCTGGCTATTTCGCGAACTGCGGGCGCTGGATTTCTCGAACGTGACGACGGTAGAAGCTTGAACACCATGGACAGCGAAAAGACCTGCAGTCAGGCAGACTGCTACCCCGAGGATGTTGGTTGTCAGCTTGGAGACCAGCCGGAGCGTTGCGAACATTTCGCGGGTAACAGCGCAACGGCCAACATTGACAGCGTGATTACATTCACTGAGTCCGCGAGGGGACGAGTGTTACCTTGGTCCGGAAGTGCGCTTGGTGCGACCGACCTGCAATTTCTGGCGGCGCGTGCAAAGCCAATGATCATTGCGATAGTTGGGCCGCACAATGCGGGAAAGACAACCTTGCTGTCGATATGGTACTTCCTCCTTGGTCGCAGGCCCACGCTGGCAGAGGGTAGATTCAGGTTTGCCGGCTCGTATACGCTGCAGGGCTGGGAGCAGATTGCTTCTCCCCTGCGTTGGACCTCTTCTTCCGGGTACCGATTTCCTGCACACACGCCGGCTACCGCTGACCGCGTACCGGGTCTTCTGCACCTGTCATTTCGCGACGATGCGGGGCGCATCAAGGATTTCCTTTTCGCCGATACGCCGGGGGAGTGGTTCCAGCACTGGGCTGTCGACCGCGATGCAACCGATGCCGCGGGTGCTGCCTGGCTCGGGCAGCGCGCCGACGCCTTCGTTCTTGTGGCCGATAGCGAGGCGCTGGCTGGTCCCCTGCGCGGATTGGCGAAGCAGGAGTTCAAGTTACTGGCTTCGCGGCTCGCTACGGAAAGGCCGGGCGCGCCGGTAGCGTTGGTTTGGACCAAGGCGGACATCGCAGTCCCACTTGCAATCAGGAGAGATCTCATGGACGCCATGGTGCGATATTTCCCCAACTTTGACGAGTTCTCAGTTGGCGTCAAGCCGGGTGACACGATTCCACGCGATGAGATTGCAGCCCGGTTCACGTCGGTTATTGATTGGGTCGTGATGTATCGTGAGCCGCGCGGATTCGTGCAGACAACGCAGACGGTCGACAGCGACGATTTGTTCTTTGCGCTCGGCAAATAGCATGGAACTCAAGAAATCAAAGCGTATCCTTGTGCTGGGCGAGTCAGACGTAGGAAAGACGAATTACGGCGTCCAGCTGTTGTTGCGTCTGGGAGGCGACAACGGCGCGTTGCAGCTCGTTGGTGCCCCGAAAAACGTCAATGCGTTCAAGTCTGGCATCGCTGACCTGAGCTGCGGAAAGCCCGCGCAGCACACCTCGTCAGGGGTATACGAAGAAAGTGAGTGGGTCGTCGCCGACCAGAACGGGAACCGGGCGGAGCTTTGCTGGCCAGATTATGCTGGTGAGCAGCTCACAGCTATATCCGGCACTCGCGTCGTTTCGCGCGAATGGGCGACGAACCTCCAGAACAGTGATGAATGGATGCTGTTCCTTCGCCTACAGACAATTTCCGGCCAGGAAGACATTCTGTCCAGGCCAATCCTGCTCGTCGATGAGACCGGACCCAAAAGTTCGCCATCGCAGTCGCACGACGTGAAGCTTGTCGAGCTGTTGCAGATACTACTCTATGCGCGGGGCGTAGGAGTTGCAGCGCCCTTGGCCGTGCCTCGAATGAGCGTCGTGCTCACATGCTGGGATGAGCTTTCACGCCCAGTGCAGGAACTGACTCCACCTGAGGCGTTGCATCACCATCTGCCGCTTTTGACCTCGTTCCTCAGTGCGAACTGGCAATCGCCGGCGCTGAGTGTCAGGGGTTTGTCGGCTCTGGGGAAGCCCTTGAACAAGGACAACCCCGACCAGGAATACGTTGATCTCGGCCCTGAGGCCTTCGGGTTCGTTGTCCTGCCGAACGGCGATTTAACAAATGACCTGACCGAACCGGTGGCCGCTTTGGTGAGAGCCGATGAGAGCTGAGATTGCCCTTTACGGACGAGGCCCAGCGGGCCACTCGCTGATTTACTATTCTGGCGACGATCCTTCCGTCGCCCGTGCACTCACGGGAAAGATGGACTTGCCATCTGGTGTGCCTCCGGGTGTCGAGTGGCAACCCTACCTGAGCGGCATGACCGTCGGCGAGTTCTATGTTCTGGCTCGAACCTGGCCAGACACCGAGGCAGCCCGGGGCGGTTTCGTCAGGTCGCTGGCTCTATTTCTGCCCATTGAGCAGGCGTCGGAAATTGCAGATCTAGGCAGAATTGCGGCCCATCTGGAGCTTACTTCGCCGGAGGTGACGCCTGTTCCGCTAGAGCTTGCCTCGGTGGACACGAAAGTGGGACCAGCGGAAGTCTCACTCGAGGCCATTGGGGTCCTAGACCAGTTAATCCTGGCCCGAGACGGAGGGGTGGCGTTCGCAGGCCAGGCGCGGTTTGATGCGATTGTTTTCCAGGTCTGGGCAGCATTGCCTGCGTGGTTTCGTCGCTCGTTCAGCTTTCGCCTCGTTTTTGGCGCCAACGATGTCAAGGACCGGCCGACAGCGTTGGTCTGTTTGCCCGATTCGCTGGCATCGCGCTGGCCGGGCCCGGTCGTGATTGAAGGTCAAGTTCCGGTCGCAGAGGCCGAACACCCCTCGGACTTCTTCACCAAACCAGATTCCGAACTTCGGAGCTTCATTGATCGTATGGGCATTCGCGTTCGGTCATTTGATGACCTGCGCCTTGTGACCATGTGCTATGGGTACGCCGCCAAACGGGACGAAGACTTCGGGACCGCGCTCGCCGCATTGCGGTTTGCGCTCAAGTTGTGCCCAGGCGAGGCAGATTGCGGCGATATAAAACACGAGCTTGTACGCAAACTGCTAACGACCGCCCCGCGATGGACTACCGTCAACCTGTCCTCGCTGCGGAATCTGCCTTTCAGCGGTATTCCCGACCGCCCAGAGATACTAGCCGCGGTATCGTCGGGTATAGCACGTCATGTTCGTGGGACGTCAGATGCAGCGGACGTTGCGCGGACGATAGCAGACGCGCATTCAGATGTGAGTGTTGACGTCTGGCGGGTCGCAGTTTTTCAAGGTCTCGAAGAGGTGACGCGCACGCCGTCAGCGCAGATTGCGTCCCGGCTTTGGGGTTTCGTTTGCGCTGATGAATCACTGCTTCCAGCGCTCTCTGACGTCTGTTCTCGTGACAGCACATGGGAAGAGGCGCTAGCGCATTCGCTACCGAAACGCCTGACTGGCGCACTATTAGGTAACGCCATTGCGGAGGCCGCAAATTCGGGCCAGTGGTTGCTACACGCGTCACTGTTGCTATTGAAGTGCCAGCCGGTGGACGCTTTGCGCATCCATCTTTCCAAGGCGCCATCCAGTGCGGACTCAGCCGATGTGCTTGTCATTGCCAAAACCGTTGAGCCGGCTGACCTTGTGGACCTGTATGAAGCGACATCCGACGCGCGAATCATATCGCTCTTGGCTGCGAAACTGGAGACAGGTCCGTTACCGTTTTCGCTTGCCTCCCTACTCGGCCTCCGCGTCGCAGCAGAAGCGATCAAGAAGCGACTTGCTTTCACAGACTCGAGCTCTGTCAGAACTCTGCGGACCTTCGTTCTGGATCAGTTGCTCGCTGGACGCAGAGTCGACGCGGACGTCCTGTGCGAAATTGGCCGTCTCGACGGGGGACTGACGGCTGAGGTGCGGAGATCTGAGCTTTGGCCTGTCCTTCCGTCGTCAGCCCGAGCTATCTTTCTTTCTGCGACAGTCCAGCAACTACTGGAACAGGCGGTTGCGGGTCAGTTGCACGCATCGGACCGGTTGGAGCCTGAACTTCGAGCCGCTCTTTTGAACCCGGTTAGTTTGACGCCGTTTCTTCGCGAACGAACACTCGCCGATGCGCAACAGGTGGTGCGTGTATTCACTGCCATGCCGTTTCTTGACGAGGCGATTTTTCGAGGTTGGCTGGATGAAGCGTCAGCGCAACGCGCGATGGTAATCTCGCAAGACAGTGAAGCGATCGGCATATTGATAAACAACAGGCAGTGGCGGGCATGTGCGTCGCTCGTGTCGAAACTCGCGGACCGTCGTCGTGATCTTGAGCCGGCGCTCCGGCGTTGCGATTCTTTGGTCAGTATTTACGACAAGTTGTCGATATGGCCGTTCTCCGGTCTCTTGAAAATAGCACAGGACGATGTATATGCCGAGCTGCTCAAGGTGTGTACAAAACTCTACCAGACCGGTCCCGATGAACGTGATATCTGGGAGCGGGCTGGAGGGGACCGGGCTGATCTGAAGCATTGGATGGCCGGACGCGAGCAATGGCGCGCCGCGTTTGATCTGATACGGAAGGGCGGGTCCGGGGTAAGCTATGGCCGCCTGACAAGCGAGATGCTTGGAGACTTCAAGGGTAACTGGGAACTTCAAAAGCTTGCCACATACTTTCGGGATTTATAGCTAGAACATGCAGAATCTTGTCATTGGGCATGCTTTGTTGATTGGTGTCAGTCAATACCACCATGTTGACGGCCTTCCGCGCGAGGTTGCAGGAGATGCTCTTGCCGTCGAGCGCTTTGTTCTTCAACACCCGGAAGCCGGGTACGTCAGGCAAAGGGTGCGCACGCTGACCGATGGCGGCGCGACCCTCGAAGCTATCCGTGAGGGTCTGCGCTGGCTGGCCGCGGAGTCGCATGAAGGTTCGACCGTAATGATCTTCTTTTCTGGACACGGCGCAATCGTTGAGGGAAGGGAAGGCTCGTACCTGCTTCCGTGCGACGCCGATCCCGAAGACCTGACAGGCTCGGCAATAAGTGCGAATGAGCTTGAGCAGTCTTTGCGAGAAATCTGCGGAAGCAGAGTGGTAGTCGTGCTGGATGCGTGTCACGCCAATGGCGTTGTCCGTAAAGGGAGATCGTCACAGGTCAAACTGGGGTTAAAGACTTCGGTGTACGACGCACTGTCTAACGGGGAAGGCACAGTTGTGCTTGCGTCATGCAAGGACAATGAGTTTTCTCACATTGTCAATGGCGCACAGAACAGTGTCTTCACGGAAGCGTTTCTCGAAGCGATAAGTGGGGGCGCTGCCATTCGTGACGACGGATTTGTGAGGGTCTTCGACACATTCCACTACATCGTGGCGCATGTGCGAGGCAAATTTTCCCAGACGCCTGTTCTATCTGCACGGCAGACCACAGAAAATTTTGCGCTTGCAAGTGCTTCGAATACACCGATACTTTCACGGCAAAAGGCGGCAGTCAGTCAGATGCTGTCTTTGGATGCGAGCTCTCAATTGAATGCATTGCTGAACAGTATGTATCCGGCCGGTCCAAGGGAGCGGGATTTGTGGGAGCGCGCCGGCGGCGACCTTTCGTCGCTGGATCTTCAGGCTAGCGGAAAAAGCCAATGGTATAAGGCCGTCCGGATGCTGTCGCTGGGCGGAGGAGGGGCGGCACTTTCAGTCAGATCGCTCCTTGAGGCTGTGCTGGAAGACTTTCCGAAGAACTTCCAGGCCGAAAAGCTATTATCGACTTATTGAGACCACCGCCTGCGCAGCAGCGGACAAGGGCGTCGAACCTAGTTTGGTCCAGCGCTGGGATTCTCCATTGCTTCCTTGTCCCCAACGTCGCCGGACGAACCAGAATTCGCTTCCGCTGACACGGTGCTTTTCAACGGATCTTGCGCCGTGGCGTGCTGCGCTGGCGAGCTTTTCTCGGCACCGACGGAGTGAGGCGCCTTGCCGCGCTCCTCGAGTTCTTTCTCTGTTCTCTTCATGCTTTCTTCGAAGCGACTTACGAGACTCGGTATGACTCGCTCACTGATACCAGCCAGCGCCGACAACAGAAGCAGTGTTGTGAGGTGGCCGTGCCCATCTGCCAAAGGTGCGAGGATCAGCTTGGACTTGAGAGCCATGACAAGCAGTGATGCGCTGAGCATCCCTGCGAACAACCGGGCGTGGGCCTCCAGTTCATGGCTCCGTTTACCCGCGAGGGCGTTGAGCGAAAGATGGCTTGCTCGCGAACTGATTGAGAATAACGCTCCAATTGCACCCGCGATCGCACAAAGCGTCAGTTCGAACGCGGTTTCGCCGAGATACGTCGTTACGCATGGCTTGTGTCGGCTGAACCAGAGAAGGGAACCCAGGAAAGCCAGCAAGACGCAGGTCATCAGGGCGGACTGGAAGTACCAGCCGTATGAGACGTCCTGGCTCTTCTGTGCGAGGACTGCCCGAGCCAAGGCGAGCGGTTCGGCCGCGGCGTCGCTCTTCCCCGTCGACAGTACCTGCGAATACGCTTCACCCAGGAGGGACCGAACGTGAAGCAACGCTTCGCGTTCCCCCTTAAGGAACGTCGACGCCTGTTCGAGGTAGGTAACCTGCGTCTGGACCTTTCCGAACTCAGTTACGTTTATCTCTTTGTTGATAAGGAACTGGACATCGTAGTGGCTATCCACATATACCGCGAATTCGCTCGCGTTTACGATGATAACCTTCTTAACCCGCTTGTTCAGTTCCGGGTCGTATCTGCCTTCGCGTAAGTAGAGAAAACGTTCCTCGTCAGGCGAAACTGTCGGCGGGGCCTCGTTACGCGGGCCCTGGAAGAAATCACGGATGGCGCCAAGCATGTTGTCTTTTCGTGGTTTGTTGCAACCGAATAATGCGCCTGCCGTCGAGCCTCCGAGATCTGCGGCTAATTGTTCCCCGCGCGACGTTGCGAGGGAGGCTGGCCTTCCATACGCGCATCTCCAAGTGTCTGACACGGTTCCCCGATCGTTGTCAATCCAGGAGTAGGCGTCGGCAGGATTATACCGGAACGTACCGTCGACCGTACCGCTGGGCACTGGGGAGCGTTAGCCCGCGCAGTGTGAGGAAGACTTTTCGGAGACACCTCGGGGAGGGGTGGCTTGCAGTGAACAAGGTCCCCATGCGAACGCCGCGAATCCTCCTCCTCCAGCGCCGGAGGGACATCAAACGCGGACAATTCACGCTATAGTGGCGATCCTTTCCAGCGTCAGGCTGGGCTCCCTGCGGCCTTTTCGCGTCAGCAAGCTTAGCCGCCTGGCAAATTATCGGAGAAGATGTGTTTGCTTGGTACAACGTCGATTCGCCGGCGACTCTTGCGTCGGCGCTTTCCCAAGTTCCGCCCGAGTATGTGAATGAAGGAGTCGCGACTATCTTGTCGGAAGGCCTCTCCGATAAGGTGCGTGGCCTGCTCGTTGAGACCGAATATGTCGACAAGGACTTTCGCAGCGTCTTCTACAACTTCTATTCAAAGAAGGGCGAGGAGGTCAAACGGAACTGCGTGCGATTGCATCTTTTTCGTGAGGGAACAAACTTCGACGTAACGAGCGCCAGCCTGAAGGTCGCTCCTGAAGAGAACGCCGACGAGGATGCACTGGATGATGCATTGTCCGAATACTATCTCGGCTTCATTGTTCTGCGGCCTACCGGCAAATGGAACATCGGGCGTTCGGTGATTCATCCGGAGGCCCTCCGGAACGCGAGTGGTGCTCTTATCATGTCGGCGCACAAGGTGCACATACTCGGCCATCGGCTCAGAGCACTCGGCTTTCCGTGGATGATGCAGCACAGTGATATTTCGGTCTGTGCCCACGTGGCCTGCTGGTCAATCATGCGGCATTACAGCGAGCGATATCAGAAGTACGCTGAATTGCTTTTGCATGACATCACGAAACTCGCTCAACCATTCGATCCGGGCGGGCTGGTGCCATCGGAGGGCCTGCATGTCGGTCATGCAGAGCGCATTTTTTACGCTGCGGGCACTTTTCCTGTGGTGGTGGCCAGGCCGCTGGAGCCGGACGACCAGTTCGCCGAGGCAGATGACAAAGCCTTCGAAAGTCAAATGCTTGCCTACCTCGAGTCGGGATTCCCTCTGTACGCGGCCATGCCTGATGTCACGCACGCAGTGGCAATTGTTGGGGTTAGATGGAAGGAGGGTACGTCAGACCGTGTGACCCGTACCTCGGTCGAGGATGCGTACCGGAGAGTCGATGCGCTGATCGCCTCCGACGATAACCATCTTCCTTACGTGCGCGTGGGTCTTACGGACCCAATCGCGCCGGTCGACTACAGTGTCAAGCAGGTAGAGGCCTTTATCGTGCCGCTACCGGACAAGATCTTCTATCCGGCGCTTGGCGTCTACGAGATGATCGAAAAGGCGCCCAGAACCCTCAAGCTCGACTTTCCACCGTCCTCGGACCGGATAACGCGCTACTACATAACGACAGCTGCCGCGCTGCATCGCGAATTTCTTTTAAATTCAACATCTTATGATCAGAGGCTCGTGCAGGCGATGACGGGTGTGCCAATGACCCAGTTCGTCTGGGTGATTGAATATGCAACATCCGAGCAGTGGCAGCGCCGCGAGGTAGCCGTTCGGGTCGTCATTGACGCGACCGCGACCGAACAGGATAATGAGCCGCTGTGGCTGGCGTTCGACCAGGCGAAGGCACTTATTTGGCGCGAAAAAGGAGGGCCAGTTCAGCGGATGACGACATTGGCACTGCGTCCAGCGAAGAAACCGTATTACCGCATCCAGTCGAATCTGCGCTCGTTTTAAGGACGTGGAAATTTTCGAGCGGGCTATACCTCGGACCGTCTTGATGAGAATTGGAGTCTAAATGGCACTCGTACAACCAAAGGTGCTCGATTTTTGGGCAAATGTCCCGAACGGCGAAGGCGCTGACCAGCGCAAAGTGCTGCGTGAGGATATGGAGCGGCTAGTCGTAAGCCCGCTTGCTCAGAAAATGAAGCGAGCGCGGCGGCGCGTTGCGCGAGCACGCTTGTTCCCGGTGGGATGATTAAAAGCGCTCCAAACGGAGCGTTTTTTGTTAGGTCATATTCTCACCTGGCATTGGGTTCACATAGCCACTGTCGGTGTCGTGCGGCTGAAGAACGCATGACGACTGCTTCATTTCCTTAAAGCCGGGCCGAATGGGCAAATTCACAATTCGCGTCGAACTCGTCGGCGCAACCCCTGAAGAGTATGAAGTCCTTCACGACCAGATGCAGCTCCAGGGATTTAGCAGGCTGATTGAATCGGGCGACGGGGAGCCGTATGAACTCCCGGATGCCGAGTACGATTTCGCGGGCGAATTTAATCGAAAAGAAGTGCTAGGCAAGGCGAAAGCAGCAGCTGATGCAACCGGGTTGCGTTATCGGGTCCTTGTGACCGAGTCGAAGGGGCGCGTCTGGTACGGGCTTCGCCGAAAGGAATAGCTCGTCTGGGCTTGCAATGTGGCTCCTCGCGCAACGCGGGTGCCGTAGACCAGTGCATACTGTCGGCGTCCTCCGTCCCCTCAGGTTTTACTCGCAAGTAGTCGACCGCTTCCTCGTCAAAGCAAAGATCAACGTGAGATGCCCGGCCTTACGGGTTTTCAACGAAAGTGCGTCTAAATTTTCCGATGCGATCTCTCCAGGACCGGTAACTGCCTGTCGGATTCTTCGATATCTCTGACGGCATCATCGCTACCCGACCGGCTGAAAACCCGTCCCCACAAAGCTCCATCCCCCCAATTGACAATCGAGTGGGGTGTGCCAAGAACGCGAGCGTCAGATGACCGATGCTTGCGGTGCTTTACCAGAGATGAAGGAAGGCCCTTCGGAGTCGGCCTGCAGGGGCAGGCTCCAAACCACCACGAGCTGCGCGGGTAAAGAGTCCGCGTGGTGAGCGTCGATGGAAAAGGCAGAGTTCAACTCTGTCAGGTAAGGATCGAAGAGACGAACGCGAGTGAACCGCTGAAGACGTGTCGAAATTGTCCCAGAAGATGTCGAAACCGGAGAGCCCACTTGCTCCGGGACAAGATCGGGCGATGCCTGCCGACGGCCCGATCGGCATCCGGCACATAGGCGGCCTGACTTCGATTCAGGCTTTGGTAAGGAACTTGGGAACCTGTCGTCCCGATGTGAAGGGAGAAATTCAAGTGGAAGGACTCCACAAGGATGAGAGTACCGATGCGGGGCACAGGGGCGGAGACGCCTATAGTAGGGTTGAAGGTCCTGTAATGGGACTGGACCGAAGGGGCGTCATCGTCTGGCTTTATGCTGCGGGCAACCCGCAAGGGGAGGACCT
This sequence comes from Burkholderia sp. SCN-KJ, assembly GCF_024656005.1. Lineage (NCBI taxonomy): Bacteria > Pseudomonadati > Pseudomonadota > Betaproteobacteria > Burkholderiales > Burkholderiaceae > Burkholderia > Burkholderia sp. SCN-KJ. The sequence continues at coordinate 21,967 of NZ_JANKOG010000023.1, read as the reverse complement.
GCGTGGATAAAGCAAAGCCGTTTAGTATTTCCAAACATGAGGTATGGGAAGCATATAAACAGGTGAAGGCCAACCGTGGTGCGGCGGGCGTGGATGAACAGTCGATGCAGGAATTCGAGGCGGATCTGAAGAATAATCTGTACCGAATCTGGAATCGGATGTCGTCCGGCAGTTACATGCCGCCACCGGTACTGCGGGTTGACATACCGAAAGCTGGAGGTGCGGGGACGAGGCCGTTGGGTATACCCACGATCTCTGATCGCATCGCTCAGACGGTGGTCAAGCGATATCTGGAACCGCTTGTGGAGCCTGTGTTTCACGACGATTCATATGGATATCGTCCTGGGCGGTCTGCGCATCGGGCGCTTGACGTGGCTCGGCAGCGATGCTGGAACTACGCTTGGGCGCTGGACCTCGACATCAAGAATTTCTTTGGTAGCATCGACTGGGAACTCATGATGCGAGCGGTGCGCCGCCACACGGATTGCGCATGGGTGCTGCTGTACGTCGAGCGCTGGCTCAAGGCACCCGTGCAAATGCCGGATGGGACCGTGATGCAACCGGACAAGGGCACCCCGCAAGGTGGTGTCGTCAGTCCAGTGCTGGCCAATCTGTTTCTCCATTATGCTCTCGACCGATGGATGCAAACGCATCACCCCGATGTGCCATTCGAGCGTTACGCGGACGATGCCATCTATCACTGCAAGAGCGAAGAGCAAGCTCGGTTGCTGCGGCAGGAAGTGGAGGTTCGGCTTGCGGAGTGCAAGTTGGCCTTGCATCCAGAGAAGACCAAAATCGTGTACTGCAAGCAGGCCAATCGGCCTGTGGAATATCCAACCTGCCAGTTCGACTTTCTGGGCTATACGTTCCGGCCACGGAGCGTGATGAATCGGATGGGCAAACTGTCTGTCGGTTTTACTCCGGCGGTGAGCAATAAAGCAGCCAAGGCGATGCGCCAGGAGTTGCGTCGCAAGCCGCTGTGGCATCGTTCCGATCTGACGCTGGATGACCTGGCGGATTACACTCGTCCGATTCTGCGGGGCTGGATTCAGTACTACGGGCGGTTCTCACGGTCGGTCCTCGCGCAGGTGCTGCGATATGTTGATGCGGCGCTGGTGCGGTGGGCACGGCGGAAGTACAAGTCTCTTTCCAGACGTCCGGCGCGCGCCTGGGCGTGGCTGTCGGGGATCCGATCCCGGCAGCCCGGGTTGTTTGCCCACTGGAGCGTGGAGGCGGCGGTTGGACGATAAGAGCCGGATGAATCGAGAGATTCACGTCCGGATCCGTGAGAGCGTGAGGGTGCAATTCCCTTGCGCTACTCGACGGCCGGAAGGGGTCGGGTGCTGCCACCCACGTTGGGCGGCTGTCGGCCCAGACTGTGTCAAAACACCGGGAGAGCTGCGGGCGTGAGGACGTGTACGACGCCGCCGAGTTGTTGTGCGCGGAATCGGAGGAATTACTGAAACCGATATTCGGGCATAGAAACACGAACGCCACCTTCAACGAATCGCTTCATTTCGCTCATCCTTCGCTATCGGACGCGGAATTCTAGCCATTCAAAAAGATGTTTTGACACAGTCTGGGCCGTCAACTGCCTACAGACCACCGTCCCGATATTTTCTTTGGCGCAAGGTCGATTGAAAGGCGTCAACACTGCTGAGATTTAGCTTTTTCGCTAAATGAATAAAATTCCATATCGTGTCACGAACAAACGCACGCGTTTCCCGGAGATCCTTAGCCGATACTGATGTAGAACCAGTATGCGCGATTTTGGAGCGCCGACCGTATAGCACCTTAACTTTCCTTTCGATCGCCAGACATTCCTCTATTGACCTGCCGTTCAAATATGCGCACTGTTCCGCAATACTAGACATGATTGAGGGTGTGATTATGCCTTTCTCGTCTATCTTCAACAACGCTTCCAATGCTATGACCGTCTTGAGATAAGCGCTGGATCGATTGCTGTCCGAGTAGGCCTCTCCAGTCCATTCGACGGCCTTGGAAATTCTCTTCTCTAGATCATTTTTTGGTGATATGACGATGTCAAGAAATTGATCAAGCATGCCCTCTCTGCCATTCGGGAGAAACATTGATAGATTCGAGATATCAAGGAGGTCGTTTGGCAAGTTCCTCGCCTCGTCGCCAGAAAAAATTCCACCGCGAGTGCTTATTATCGCGTCTTGACGGGACGCGAAGTTCATCCGCAAAATACCTAGCGAACGGTCGGTATATTTTTCACTTAGCAAGAACGCGATCAGCAGGTCGAAGGCATTGAACACGGTGTTGGCCAACTCCAGTGCTTTTACCTCGTCTCTCGCTTTCGTCGAACACTCAATGACTGTCCTTTTGTGCTTTTCGTCCCGAATCCCTGAGTGGTCAGCCCATGGCAATAGCTTCGCAATTTCGTCCACGTGGCGCGGCAGCTCATAGACAACGAGCGATCCAAATTTTACCGGAACGTCACTACCATTTATCGTTACGCCGTGAAATGACTTTACCACCTTGTAGTCAACAAGCGGCAAACTTTTGAGTTTATTCGAAAAGCTTTCGATTCTCGCGGCGATCAGAGAATCGCAAAATTCTTTGCATTCGACCAAGCTTCTTCGTATTAATCGCAGCAATCCCTCTTGGGATAAGTGCTTACCTTCCTCCGACGCCAGGAATTGAGCGATTGCATCGTCGAACTTTTCGGGGTCATTGATATCAACTATCTCGGGAGGGGCGTAAATTGCGTTTGGTAAATCTCTGTAAATTTCACGATTTAGAGTGCATGCTTCAAACATGCTGTGAACACTTATTGGCATTTTTTTCATGGCAGGTTTTTGTTCGTCATTTTTACGCTCTTTCCGGTCTCGACCGGGTTTTCCGCTCGCCCCGCATGCACTACATCTAAGGCCGACATAGGCCGATGGTCGGCCGGACAGCCCAGAGAAGCGAACGGCTGTTGTATTTTGCAAGCGGACATTGTATGCGCTCGCTGACGATCGACTGTTAAGAGTCGGCTACGGAAGTTCGATGTTCGATGCTACGATGCGATCAGTGATCACCGGCGGCTCGTTTCCGAGTTCGGCCACGAACGGACATCGATCCGATGGCCCTAGATTGGCTATTATCTGGCGCACCGAATTTTAGGCTCTGAGAATGTCTATTGCATAAGAGAAGGCGGCGGTGCTCGCCGAGATCCGGGAGAAGGTGAGGAGTACGGCATCACCGAACTGGAGCTCCTGAGGGCTGCTGGCTTTATAAAAGAGGTACCCAAGAAGTTGCAAGCTAAGTACTACGATTCCTCGTCCGGGAAATCATAGTCCGGCCAGGCGCGCTCCCGAAATGGTTGGTCGGCAAAAATTTAGACGATTACCTCATCGACAAACCGATGCAACAAGCGAAACCGTGGTGGCCGGGAGAGACCGGAGATGTTGGTCGTTGCTTCGCTTTTTTGATGATCTTCAGCATAGCGGGAGCGGATGCGAATTGGCCACATAAATCAGCAAGTTGAAATTTATGTGAATAGTCGTTAAAAATCAATGACGTATCGACATGTCAGCCTAACCTCGCAAATTTTCGGTTTCCTTGATGTGGGAGGAGCTAGCTGCATTCAATCCGTTGATGCCGCAGCTTGCGGCGGGCTGGAGCGGGAGTTCCGATTCTTACTCGTCTTCCTCTTCCGGCAGTTCGTCGACAAAAAGCAGCGTGACGCTGTAGCCGTCAAGTTGCTGTAGCGTTTGCTCTAGGATGGTTTCCGGTAAGGGCGGTCGCTTTTTTTCTTCAAGCCAAAGATATGCGGGCACGTTTTCCCACTCGAGACTCCGGGCGGTGGTAGATCGTCGGCGCGGAAGGGGATAGCCTTTTCGAACGCAAAGTGAGAACGGAAAGTCGGGGCCTTTGGTCCAGTAGCGCACGACGTTGTTATGGGCGAAGACAAATGCGACTGGATAGTCCGACAGTGCCTTATATCTCCAGATAGTTGCCTCAACGCTTACGTCAAACCGCGAACTCAAATCGACGACGTGCTCGAGTTCCGGCTCGCCATTAGCGTTCATCATTTTCTTGAAATCGTGGCGAGGCATAAGCAACTCCGCAGCGAATGCGTTTGCCTCGATCTCGATGTCCGGTATTTTCCCGCTCTTCGCGGCGACGGCCGAGGAGATGCTGATGTCAGCGGGTCTGCATTCGAAACGCTCTTGTTTGTGCCATGGAAGAAGGAAGTGACCTAGTTCATGGCCAACGGTGAATCTGCGTCGACGCGGATCAGTGCCTGCGCGGACAAAGATGGCTCCTCGGGACTTCTCCGCGTTGGCTACAAGCATCCCGGCGAATCCATCGCTTTCGAGTTCGCTGATTGACTCAATGCCGGCAAGTTGCGATAGCTCTTCAAGTGGCACGGGGGACGGCATCCCCGGATTCTGCCGGAAGATTTCGTCGGCGAGCGCCTCTGGGCTAGCTTTCCCATCGAGCTCCATCAAATCTAGCGTTACCGAACGGGTCATTTGTGATCCAGGCTTTCCTTGAAATGCCTGATCATCTGCTTGACCGTAGCCCGGTCCCTTTCAGAGAGCAGTTGGAGGTCTCGGAAGAACACTGTTGCCTCGTCATCTTCAGAGGGTGTGTCGCGACCGGTATCTAAGAGGAAATCCACTGTTACTTCAAAGTGAGCCGCCAATCTGGCAAGCAATTCAGCAGTCGGATTGGCGCTCTTGCCCTTTTCCAGCTCCCATATATGGGTCTTGGTTACACCGACTGCATCCGCCGTGGCTTGCAAGGACTCGGCCTTTCGCAAGCGTAATGTGTTGAGTTTTGCCCCAAGGGACATGGCTACATCTCCAGCGCTTTGGGTTGGCGAAATTCTTCTCATTATCTACCGTAAGATACACCCGAACGAACCTGTTGTCACGAGTTGCATGTGCGGGGCGTTAGATGTATCTTACGGATACGGCCGGTTCATCCACACGAGACCCAAGTAATAAGGGTTCAATGAACTAGGAGGTCGAGCGCTGCACGTGGCTCTCGTTCTGTTCTAACGGGAGCTGACTGACGCAGTCGACGCAGCCTTCTGGCGAGCGGTTTCTCGCTAACAAGGCTTCCCACTGGATCGTGTACCGGTGAGGCTCTGCAATCATGGACGGGAGTTCCAAGTGGCACAGCATGTACGGTTCTATCCAGTAGGGGACGGCGATACCAGTCAGATCATCCTCGAGAATGGCAAGCGCCTATTGTTCGATTTCCGTCACCTCAAAAAGACGGAGATTGGCGAATGTCCGGAAATCAACCTCAAGAAGCGTCTTCTCGACGAACTGGAGGCGGATGGACGGGACTATTTCGACGTCGTCGCGTTCACTCACGGTGACAAGGACCATCTCGAAAATAGCACGGAATTCTTCGAGCTTCGCCATGCCTTGAAGTATCAAGGGGGCGATCGCATCAAGATCAAAACGCTGTGGGTGCCTGCCGCCATGATTCTCGAGTCCGGCACCAACGACAATCAGTTTTCCGAATTTGTCATCTGGCGGCAGGAGGCACGTTATCGCCTTCGTGAGGGAAAGGGCATCCGGGTGTTTTCGAAGCCTGATTTGCTCAAGGAATGGCTGGAAGAAAATGGCTTGACGCTCGAATCTCGCAAGCATCTGATCACGGATGCGGGGCAGCTTGTGCCTGAATACACGCTCGCCGAAGATGGGGTTGAGTTCTTCTGTCACTCGCCGTTTATCAAACACGTTGACGAAGGTGACGACCTGCGCAACGAGGCGTCGCTGATCTTAAACGTTCGTTTCGAGAAGGCGGGGCAGCGGTACGACTACCTGGCGGTGGGTGACTCGACGTGGAACGTGCTCGAAGACATCGTTGCGATCACGAAATTCCACGGTAATGTGGACCGGCTCGAGTGGGATCTCTTTAACATTCCACACCACTGCAGCGCATACGCACTCAGCGACGATAAGGGGGATTTCGAGACAGTACCCAAGCCGGGCGTGAAGGAGTTGTTGCTGAAAGGCAAAGCGGGTGCGTACATCGTAAGCTCCAGCAGTCCGATTCTCGACACGCGCGAGGGTCGCGAGCAGTCGCAACCGCCCCATATCCAAGCGAAGAAGTGCTATCAGACCCACCTTCGCAAGGTCGGGGGAGCGAGGTTCCTTGTGACCATGGAAGAGCCCAACGCGTTCAAGCCGGAACCGATCGAATTCAAGATCGATATCTACGGCATTACCTGCAATATCGCCAAGGCATCGGCCGCCGCGCTTGCCACGGCTGTGGCCGCACCTCGGGCGGGCTAAATGGGGACGGCGTTCGCTGACTTTGGCACGCTGCTACCTGGCGTCAATGCCGGGCAGCTTCAGACAGAAGCTGCTCGGCGTCTTCTGGACACTTGCAAGAAGACCGCCTCGTTCGACGTCGTCGCGTTGCGTGCATTCGAACTCAATCAGAACGGCACGAACATGCGGGTCGCCGAAGCTATCGAGGTCGACTGCTGTGACGGTACCGTCCCCTCGCGTAATCCTGTCGGCATTAATCCGCGGGAGCGACTCCTGCTGATATATCGGCCGGGAGAAGGGATTCCGTATGACGTTCGCGCGTTGCGCGCTGATTTTCCAAGGACGCTACATCAAAATCACGTTGGCATTGACGAACCTCGTTCACTGTGCCTGTACTTCGAGCCGTGGAACACCGTCGAGCGTGCTTGGACACCCGAACGACATCTCGCTCGCATCACGTGGTGGCTCAGGGAAACTTCGCTTGGAACGTTGCATCGCAACGACCAGCCGTTGGAGCGAATGTATTTCGTCACGCCGTGGCAATTGGTGCTCCCGCCGGATTTCCACGCCCGGTCGCTTTCGTCGGGTGAAGTGTTATCTCTTCATGCGGTTGAATCCGGCGCGGGCAGCGCGGAGGTGTTCGTCGGACAGTTCGCGCCCAGGCAATCGGTCGGGCAGGCTGGCAAAACTGTTGCGGATGTTTTGCCGATTGCCATCGCACCCATCGTCCATCACGCGATCAGTGACTATCCGCACACACTGGGAGAATTCGAAGATCAACTGGTCGAGCGAGGTTCGAGCCTTATTGGCGAACTGAACCGCATGATCGAAGTTGGCACCCCGTCCGAAGGGCTGGAGTTGAAGCCGGGCGGTCTGGGGACCGTTATTGTCGTCCGAATGCCGGTGGTTGCTGCGGCGGATGTTGAGCCAGCGCGAGTGGATCTGCAAGGATTCCTGGTCAAGGCGAGCATCGCGCAACTGGGTATCGCTTGCGGGGTGCTCATCGACGGAAAGGATGGAAGGGCCTACATCGACTCGATGGCGAGGCTCGCGCCTGTCGTTGATGGAGCGGAAGTAGTCAAAGATGGGTGGCGCGCTTTTGCAGTCGAGCCGTTGGATGTTCGTATCGCACCGACCAAAGCGGATGCGCGAGCAATTTCAGGGGTGAAGAACGAAGGCGCTGAGTTTGACGGTCTCATCGCCGGCGTTGGGGCCTTGGGTAGCGCGATGGCAGACATGTGGTCGCGAGCCGGTTGGGGCAAGTGGACGGTGGTCGATGACGATGTGCTGAAGGCGCACAACGTAGCGCGGCACCAAGCGCGATACGATCAGGTTGGGCGGTCAAAGGCGATTGCCGTTGCGGAATTGATGCAAAGGAACTTCTTCCCGGGCGTTGATGTAACGACTGGAATACATGCGAAAGTTGCTGACGCCGCTCCGGCCGTGAAGGAAGCCATTAAATCGGCGGCCTTGCTGGTCGATGCCACGACGTCTTTCAATGCGCCACGGGATTTGTCCTCTAGCGATGAGGTCCCGCGTTCCGCGTCAACGTTCTTGACACCATCGGGTTTCGGCTCAGTTCTCCTGTTGGAGGACGACCAGCGTAGCGTAAGGCTTTCTTCACTGGAACCACAGTATTACCGCGCCGTTCTAGAGAGCGATTGGGGGGCACAGCACCTTGCGGGCCACTACGGACAGCTATGGGTCGGCGGCGGATGTCGAGATATATCGGCCGTGATTTCGGCTGAATTGATAAACCTGCACGCGGCAACCCTCGCTCGTCAGTTGCGCCTGAGTGCTGGGTTTCCAGAAGCACGAATGTCGGTTTGGACGCTTGACGATTCAACCAGCAGCTTGCTCGCAACCGATATTCCTGTCGCCAGGCCGCTGTTCGGGGAGAGTGGCGGATGGCGGGTCGTCTGGGATGATGAGCTCCTCGCCAAGTTGCGCACGATGCGCGGTCGCCGCCTGCCCAACGAGACCGGAGGTGTTCTGCTCGGATATTGGGATCTTCCGCTGAATACCTGCTTTCTCGTTGATGCCTTGCCGGCTCCTTTGGACAGCGTTGAGGAGCGGACCGGTTTCATACGCGGGACTGCCGGACTGCAGGAAGCTCTCGACGAGTGCCGTCGCAGAACCGCGCGCATCGTTGATTATGTTGGCGAGTGGCACTCGCATCCTGACTTCGTCTCCAGTCGGCCCAGCACCGAAGACTACGCACTGCTTGACCATATGGCGACCGTCATGGCAAACGACGGCCTGCCAAGCGTAATGCTCATTGTCGGCGACTCCGATGTCACCATTTTGACCGGCCTGGAGAAATCTTGACTACTGGAACGCAAGGACAGGTAGAACTCGGCCTCGCACTATCGGGCGGTGGAGTGAGAGCGGCGGCATTTCACGCGGGGGTGCTGCAGTATTTTGCAGAGCAGGGGCAGCTCGAGGACGTCGGTCACGTGTCGTCCGTCTCCGGTGGAAGTCTCTTTGTCGGGCTTGTAATGAGCAGGTCAAAGTATGAATGGCCTACATCGGTTGCCTATAGGGACCAGGTGTTCATGGATATCAGGACCGTTCTGACTACGACCTCGCTGCAGCGCTCGGCGCTGTTCCGTATGCTTGGCAATCCGCTGAACTGGCGATTCCTGACGTCGCGGGCCAACATCATTGAGCAGGCTATCAGGGCCGTCTGGAAAATCGACGTCCCGATTGGAAGCCTGAAGCACATCCCTGTCTGGTCCATCAATGGAACTAGCGGCGAGACCGGTGTACGTTTTCGATTCAAAGGTGGCCGGATGGGCGACTATCAATCCGGTTATGCGTCAGTTTCTCACCTGAACCTCGCTTCCGCCCTTGCGGTGTCGGCCGCATTCCCCGGCCTTATCGGCCCGCTTGCAATCCGGACGAGGGATTTCCAGTGGATGAAGCGCGAACATTGGAATTCGCCAGACGGCGAAAAACCTTATGACATGCCGTATGCGCGACTGCATCTCTATGACGGTGGAATTTACGACAACCTTGGAATTGAACCTCTTTTTGATGTTGGTAAGCAGCGACTCAAGAATTCAGGTGACGAGCGCGTTTCCCGGTTGATCGTGTCCGATGCGGGAGCGGCGTTCTTCCGGAAGCCGATACCACACCCGCTGAACCCAAGACGCTTCCGGCGAATTGCCGACATCGCTTTGGAGCAGACTCGGGCGCTGAGGGTCCGAAGCTTCGCCAATTTCCTTCAATCAAATGCAGGCGCTGGTTTGTATCTACGCATCGGCGACGACGCTGAAACAGCTTTCAGAAAGTGGAAGGACAGAGTAAGCGGGACATCTTTGAATGAGCATAATTGGCTCAGCAAGGAACTCGCGACTCGAGCAGCGCGCGTACCGACAACTTTGGATCGGCTTGATGAAGAGGTGTTTGATCTGCTTGCCCGGCACGGCCGCGAAACAGCTAAGTGGAACAATGAAATGTGGTGTCACTGAGCCGACCATGAGTCCAGCTGCACGTGTTGGAAGAGCTTTTCGAGGGGATCTCGAATAGCTTACTCCCCAGCATGGAACAATCACTCTCTGTTCGCGCCCGTCGCTTTATCGCCACCTTGGGCGATCACCCCTCAAGAGCCAATATTAAAAAAAATGAAGGACGTCCTTTTTACATTCCTGTGGCCTTACGTTTCCACTTTGCTAGGAGCTGCGTACAACATTCAACAAGCGTTTGACGGTCTCGGGTTGCGCTCCATCAACTTCGTCCAGCTCGATCCACACGGCAGGATTGTGGCGAGCTACTGGTCTGCACAAGAGGCGGCCATGCCCATTCTCGGCTTACTCATTGTGACAACGGTCTGCATCGCTTGTTGGACGATGCTGTCAGGCTATGTCGTTGCAAGAAAGAGCGGTGCTGTGTATGCGACTGCGCTAATCGTATTACCCGGAACCTTGAGCCTTGCCTCGCTTTGGCCCCAGCTTTCCCCCTTGCCGGAAACGTACTATGTCGGAGGTGCTGGCGTATATGGGAGTACGATTGGGACGGTGACGCTGGTCGTTACGGGAATGTTGCTGGGGTGGAGCACGTCGATTCTGCTCGTCGACATTTGCCGCTTCAAAAAGAACTTTTGGTACTTGTACGACCACGTTTGGACTGCATTGGGCCTTTTGGCGGCGATTTTCTTTGTAGTAGACGCGCAGACGAATGATCACGTCGGCCAATTGCGGGCCAGCTCCAACACCTCTCAGGCCGCAAGCGCGTACCTGCTTAAGCAGACCGTAGCGTATGAGACTTGGTGTCGCGAAACTGAACATGACAGCACGTTGTCATGTCAATGGGCTTCAGGCGTACAACAAACGCTGCTCGATTATACGACCTCCATCCCGGTGATTTTTGAGACGTTTGGCCCGAAGTCGTCGGCAGATGTGTATAGGGCGAACGGAAGGCAATTTGATGCCCAAGACATCCTGACCATCCGACGAGAGATTGCTGCATACAACAGGATGATCTGCCCCATACAGGATCTCGGCAACGGCATACAGAAGCTCGCGCCTACGTCTGAACGTTGTCAAATGACTCCCCCCACATTCTGTCCGGCATATCCCGATCCTATCGATGGCAAGATCGATAAGGACGGCGTGCTCTCGACTATGGCGGTTTCGAGCGAATGCATCATTCCTGCACTGGTCGCCCTTCGCAACACTCAAGAACGCCTCAATAAAAAGGTTAGCAGCGACACGAAAGGGAAAACCTATAGGTGGCTTTACTTCCTGATCTTTTCGGCTCTCGTCGGCGCAAAGATTGCAGGCTCCACGGTCAAGCTGGTCGCGATGGACGATAGAGACGACTCAGAAACACGACGGAGCCTTTATGCCTTGCGCAAGCTCACCGTGTTGCCGGCGCATTTCATTCGCTACATGTGGCCATGGATTTGCGCGTTCTTTGGACTGATGTATAGGCTCGCATCAATCCTCATTCGCAGCTCGCGATGCTTATCGGCACGGATGTGCAGGGTGTTCACGACACGCCGCAAGACTGAGTCAAAAATCAGGGGCCCGGCGCGCAAGCGCGACTCGGAATAGGGAAGCGACACAGCCAGCGCAGCGTGGAATATCGGCGAACCCGCCCACGCCAAGAAGGGGCCGTTACGCAGCAAGGGCCACTGTTTCCCGCTTGGTGTTCCGGTGTATCAGACGAACCTCGAAGACTCCATTGAGCTGGTCCAGCACCGGCGAAACGCGCAAGATTACCCGTATGAGTCAGCCTCGCAATTAACCGCCATGAAATCGACCATCTTGAACGCCGCCGAAAGCTTGCGGAACCCCGAAAACACGGCAGACCCAGACCCGCGCACAACGACGTTCCCTGGGCAGGCTCTGCCGTCCCTGGTCGCTCACCACCACGACATCGAGGCCATTCAGCTCATCGTCGACGTTCCGGAAGCCGTGGCCATTCAGTTCGAGACGGCCCGTAACCTCTACCTTTATGCTTGGCACGTATACCGCTTCTTTCCAGTGGCTCAAAGCCAAGTGCTATTCACACTGGAGCTTGGGCTCAGATTACGGTTTCCCGCTCGACTGCCTCCGCCATATCAGCGTCCAAGGCAGCCACACGCAATGCTGTCCGGCCTGCTGGACTACGCAATAGATCAAGGCCTCATCCGAAACGAAGGTTTCCGTCGGTGGCATCGAGTCGCCGAAGACCGTGCGCGGGAGCGCCGATCAATGGAAATCTTCCAAACGATGATCGACCAGCAACTCGACGCCATAGAGGTCGACGACGACGAGTCACTCAACGCTACTCCAGAAGATCAGGGTTGGGACTTGGTGAGGATACTGCGAAGGAGCCTTCCCAGTTTGCGGAACGAATTGGCCCATGGCTCGTCAATGTTGACGAACCAAGTGCTGGGGACCATTGAACTGGTCGCGGAAATCCTGTCGCAAATCTATGCACCGGACTCGGGCGCAACGGTTTCTGGGACCAGCCAACGGTAGCGGTTCGCCCGAACGGTACAGCGTCCGCACATCATCGGCATGGCACCTCATTTTCCGCTACGAGGCGTGACGCCGTGGACTGTCCCCGCGCGTAGTCAGCGGCAACCGCGTAGCCGTTGGCGTCGCAGCGGTGGGATGTCGACGGGCTCAGTCGAAGAAGTGGACGCCCTCGCTCGGCATGCAGCGGCGGTCAGTGCCGTCGCGACGCGACGAGCATGCGGCGCGTGACTCGTGCATCGGCACCTGACGCCTTTTCGATGCGATGCAGTGTCTCGTCGCAGCGGCCGTTAAGGTCGCTGTGGACGGCGCAAAGTGCCACCGGGTCGGCCGGTGGGCAGGGGCGTTCATGGTCGCTCCACGGCACGGCTGCGGCTACGCAGAGGTGTTGAGGTCGCTTAATTTCGCTAGACGAGACGATTAATCGGCCAGCTAGCTCAATCAAGCAGCCACAACGGTAGTGTCGAGGCGGTACAGATCGCCGCGACGAGCCCTGCTGGACAGACCCGTCGTGCGACCAGTACGGTTGCCACTACATGTCAGGGTGATCCAGATCGCCCTGTACAATGCGCTCACCCATTACCTGGGCGGCCGCAAGCGCCTCCTGCTGCGTTGAAAACGGACCGATATCCGGGGCTCCGTCGAACGGGAAGAGAAGACGACCGTCGGTCTTGCGCACCACACGGAGCACGCCAAAAAATCGGCGATAGCCACGCAACCGGCTACCGGCCGACACGTCGAAATCGACTTCCGATTTTGCGGGAATGCTGGGAACGAACGTGCTGGACGGCATGGCAAAACCTGCTGCGTTTAGTGCGATTGGCGGAGAGCCGCTATTTTCTCACGCATCTTCTCCGGGGGCACGCAGGGTGGTCGGCGAGCAGCATGTTCGAAGGGATCCGGCATTGGTGGGGGGCCAACGCGTGGTAGGCCGCCCAGTTGGATTTCGCAGCATCACACACCCTGGCGGTGAGCATATACGGGACGCAAATGTGGTCCCGGATGTGAGCGAGCAGTCGTGGAATGTGGACATACCATGCCCCCAGATCAGCGACAGTATCGGCCTCTAGCTGGCGGCGAGCGCAAGGCATCACCACATTAACGGACCTCACACTTGGATTCCAATCCGGCGCCGGTGGTGGACAGCGATCGCCAGCCTCAGCGCGAGCGGCGTGCGCGCACACATCGTCGTAGATGACTCGCCGACCACCGCTACATCAGCAATCCAGCGTCGCTCGGCAAAGCGTTATGAATTCTTAGTTAACCTGCGTGAAATCGTCGGCGAGTCCACTTAGCACCCGCGCGTCCCCAAGATCGTCGGCGTTCGGGTGACGACGGAACTCCTCGGGGACGACCCAGATACAGCCAGCCGTCTTGCCGTCGAACGACGTGTGGTCGCCCAGTTCCTTAGATAGCATGTACCATGATATAGAGGCGATGATACGCTTGGCGCAAGGTTCGCAACGCTAAATTTCACGTAATTGATAAATGACATCTTTTATCGGGAGATCAGCCTCAAATTGTAGTGAGACTTGAACCCGGAGCTGTTTGACGATGGCACTTTATCGGGGCTGTTATACCGACTCGATAGACTGAAGTGGAGGACAGTTATAGTTCCGCTCCTTCATTTCAGGACACACCGGAAGGAGCGGATAGAGCTGCTGGCCCAATTGCAGGCGCTACCGGGGAACCGCCGCCAGCACCGATGGCAGCGGCGCGTTCCAAGGCGGGCGACGCGTTCGCCGAGTGAGGTCAGTCCAGTTGATCCGCATGGTTGGTGCCGGTGGCGCGTCAGTCGCCGCTCAGATTCGCTTGCCCTGCAGCGTAGCGATCTGTGCATACAGGCTGGCCAGCCAGTCGACGAACAGCTTTAGCTTCGCCGGCATGTGACGATTCGGCGGATACAACACGGAGACCGGCCGCGGTGGCGGACTGAAATCCGCGAGCACTTCATGCAGCGCGCCGGACTTCAGGTACGGCTGAACGAAAAACAGCGTGGTCTTGATCAGACCGAGACCTGCGAGCCCGCACGCGATGTAGGTGTCCGCTTCATTGACGGCGACGATTCCTCGCATTTGGACAACGCGGGTCTCGCCGTCGACGACGAAATCCCAGATCCGCGGGCGGCCGGTATCGGCTGAGACATGACAGACCGCGATGTGTTGCGCAAGTTCGTCGACCGTTTCCGGGACTCCGTGTCGTTCGATATACGATGGTGCCGCACAGATGCAGGTTGTGAGGCTGCCGATCCGCTTCGCGATCATCCCGGAGTCATCGAGTGCGCCGACCCGCACGACGCAGTCGACGCCCTCGCCGACGAGGTCGATCTGACGATCGGTCACGCCGAGTTCTACCGTGATGTCCGGATGGGCGGCGAGAAAGGCGGGCAGTGCAGGCACCACGATCTGCTTCGCCATCGCCGGCGGCAGGCTCACTTTCAGGCGACCTCGCGGCGCGTTGCGCGCGTGCGAGACCGACGCTTCCATATCGTCGATCTCGCGCAGCACGGCGACACAGCGTTCGTAGTATTCCTGGCCGTCCTCGGTCAGCGATAGGCTGCGGGTCGTTCGGTTCAACAGCCGGCAGCCGAGATGTTGTTCCAGCGTACGCAACAGCTTGGACACATACGGCGTCGTCATGCCAGTCGTGTCCGATGCGCGCGTGAGGCTGCCCGTCTCGACGATGCGCGTGAATATGCGCATCGAAAGCAGTGTATCCATCGGTTGCGGATGCCCTCCTGGTGGGTCATTGGCGTCGGTACAAGCCGACGCCTCAATACATTCTTGTGTGTCTATGTTTCGATGCGCTTCCGGAGTTCGTCTCCTGCGAATGGGATTTCACGCTTGCGCTGCCCCGTCGCATTGAAGATCACGTTCGCGAGCGCGCCTGCGGTTGGCCCCATCGAGCCCTCGGCCGCGCCGAGAAACGGCGAACCGGGGCGGTTGATCAGGTGAACCTCGGGCTACGGGGCGCCGCCGAGAAGCGCTGGATCGAGTACCCGTTCCTGTCGAAGCTGCGGATCCGCTTCGAGTTTTCAGTTCCTCGTACCGCGTCCGGCTCACTCCCTGAATGATACCGCCCTCGATCTGATTTCGGATACTGTCGGACGACATGACCTGCCCGGCGTCGACGGCCACGTCTGCGTACTCGAGTGTCACGTGGCCGGTTTCAGGGACGGCCCAGATCTCGATCGCCATCGCGACATACGCCATGAGGCTCTTGCACCTCCCGAACGGGAAGTTGAGGCCATGATCGCGCGCCCGCGGCGGCCGCGCCAGCCGAAGTGCGCCGCCGCCTGCTGGACCACGCGCCGTGCGCGTGTCCTTCGTGTTGGGGTGGCCGGAACTCGACCGGATCGACGTCGGCCACGTGCGCGAATTCATCCGGAGGCTCTCGATCGGCCACACGTTCGTGTGCACGCCGAGCGAACGCATCGCCGAGGTCTGAGGTGGCATCGTCGGCGAGAAGTTGTTGACGATGTGCATCTTCGGGAACGTGTACAGAGGAATCGCGTTGCGACCGCCGCCACCCTCCTGCCGCAGCATTGGCATCGACAGCGCGGACACGGGCAGCGTCTCGAGCATCAGCGCGGGCAGCAGCCGGCCGGCTTTGACGATCTGCGCGTTGTGCGAGCTGCTCCACTGCGCGTACCGCCAGTCGACGATGTGGTCGCTCGCGTCGATCGACGCGCTGATCTCGGTGACCATCGCGGGCGTGAATTGATCCCACGCGCCTTCCTGCTCGGGCACCCACTGGACCCTGAGCCTCTTTTCCGGCATCGCGGCCGCGTCGTCCGCGCCGTTGTGCCGGCAGCGGCCGGTGCCTCGGTGTAAATGCAACGGATGCTCGGCTTCGCCATCGAAAGACTCTCGGGGAGCGCATCGCGCAGCGGATAGGCGCCCAGAGAGTGGGCCCACACAGTCAGCACGCCATTCTCGAGCTGCTCGACCGAGTACCATGGCCCGATGGAACCGTGCAGCAGATAATTCTTCCGGAAGGTCGCGGTCAGCGTCTTTGAGGCCGGTGGGGTCGCCGCATGCGTATTGACGACCTCGATCGGTTGCGTCGCGAAGCGCTTCAGGTCCTCGTGAACCTTGACGCGATCGGGCAGCGGCGGCCCGCGCGACCATTTGCAACTTGCGGCGCGCGCACGCTGCCCGACGCTCGCCTGCCATTCGCCGCGCGCGGCGACCGCGAGCATGCTGCCGTCGACGACAATCCGAATGACGCCGGGCATCCGCGCAATTGCAAGCTCGACGAACGAAAGCAGCATCGCGTCGTAGACTGGCGGTATCACGACGCGAGCGTGCAGCATCCCGGGCAGCTGCATGTGATGTACGAGATGACGCCGCCAGTCACCTTGACCCTGCCTCGATTCCACGTACAGCGAGAAGTTTGATAACTTTTTACCTGTATGGTGAAGAACATGGCGGAGCACGTGGTACCCAGACGGCAGTACACGAAGGAATTCAAGGTTGAGGCGGTGCGGCTCGCTGAGAGCGTCGGTCAGCGTGAAGCCTGCTCGCAGGCTGGGCGTGCCGGTGGCGACGCTGGGGAACTGGTGCCGTGATCAGTGCGATGGCATTGCGCAGGTCGCAGCGGCGCCGGCGTCGAGTGCACCGAGCTCAAGTCCTCGTCCGGTTAGCGACTTGGAGGCCGAGAACAGCCGTCTGCGTAAGGAACTGGCCAGCGCAAAGCTGGATATCGAAATTCTTCGAAAGTCGACGGCGTACTTCGAAAAGGGGGCGCGGTGAGGTACGCCTGGATTGACGCACATCGCGTCCAGTACAGCGTAAGTCGGCTTTGCCGGGTTCTGGGTGTGTCGCGCGGCGTATATTGCCGGCGGCGCGGCAGGGAGCCAAGTCGGCGGGCACCGGCCAATGCCATGTTGGACGCTGAGGTCGCCGCCGTTCATCGTGCCAGCCGCGGCAGCTATGGCCGTCCTCGAATCGTGCGGCAGTTGCGAGCTCAGGGCCGGCCGGTGAGCGCCGAACGCGTGCGTGCAGCCTGCAACGCCAGGGGGCTACGTCCGGTCTCCAAGCGCCCGTATCGGGTGACGACGGATTCGACGCATCGCTTGCCAGTGGCGCCGAATCTGTTGGATCGGCGTTTCGACGGCTGGCGGCCCAATCAAGCCTGGGTAAGCGACATCACGTTCGTGAGGACCGGCGAGGGCTGGTTGTATCTGGCGGCGATCCTGGATCTGGCGAGCCGGCGCATCGTCGGCTGGTCGATGTCCGAGCGGATCAACGTGGATCTGGTCTGCCAGGCGTTGCGCAGCGCGTGCCGGCAACGCAAACCGCCACAGGGATTACTGCTGCACTCCGATCGCGGCGCCCAATATGCCAGTCGCGCGTACCGGAAATTGACCGCCGGGTTCAAGATAAACGTTTCAATGAGCCGCCGTGCCAACGCCTGGGATAACGCCCCGATGAAAAGCTTCTTCAAGACGCTGAAGGTCGAAAGAATCTACCAGACTCACTACGAAACGCGTGCTCACGCCCGCCTGGATATCGTCGATTGGATCGAGGGCTATTACAATCGGCAGCGCCTGCATACCTCGATCGACTTCCTTACCCCCGTCGACTACGAGGCCAGCTTGATCGCGGCATGAGTTGCTGTACGTGAAAACGAGGCAGGGTCATCACCAGTGTTACGCCTTCGACGACAGGCCGCCCCTCCTACCATCCGGCAGTGCTGCCGAAAATATACATCTACGGCTACCTAAACCGGATAGACGCCTGGAGCGCGAATTGGACCCGCCAGAGTTTCATAGACACTCACGAGCCGTTTAACGCGTAGCGCCGCTCAAACTCAATCGGTGAAAGATCGCCGGCGGAACCATGCCGACGAACCGGGTTATAAAACATTTCGATGTAATCGAACAGGTCCGAGGTCACCGTCGCCCGACTCGGATAGATGCGCCGCTTGATTCGCTCCTTTTTTAGGGCGCTGAAGAAGCTCTCGGCCACGGCATTGTCGTGGCAATTACCGCGCCGACTCATGCTTGGCACCATATGGTGCGCCTTCAGGAATGACTGCCAGTCATCGCTCGTGAATTGACTACCCTGATCGGAATGCACCATGACACCGGGTCCCGGTTTGCGTTTCCAAACCTCAGCCGACAGCGCCTGTAAAACGAGATCGCTGGTCATCGTCGAGCGCGTAGCCCAGCCGACGATCTGGCGCGAGTACAGATCCATAACAGCCGCCAAAAACAGCCAGCCCTCGTAGGTCCGGATGTACGTGATGTCCGTTAGCCAGACCCGGTTCGGTGCGGTTGGCGCGAACTCACGGTTCAGCACGTTGGCGATTACGCCGACCGGACCACCCCGATAGCCGGGCTTGCTGCCATAGCCCACTTCTGCCCGCAGACCTTCGCCTTTCATGAGGCGATGGACGCGGTGACGGCTGCACGTTTCTCCCGATTCACGCAAATCCACCGTGACCTTGCGGTAGCCATAGACGCCGCCGCTGGCCAGCCAGGAATGCTTGATCAGACCGAGCAATCGATCATCCTCACGCTTGCGGACACCGACGGTCTGCCGCTGCCGGACGTAATAACCGCTGCGATGCACGCCAAGGACTCGGTACATCGAGTGCAGGCGGAACTCGCCGAGATGGGCTCGCATGAACGCGTACCTTGCCGCTATCCCTTTGCAAAGTACGCGGCGGCTTTTTTTAGAATGTCGCACTCCTCGGTCATGCGCTTGAGCTCGGCCTTCAGTCGCCGAACCTCGGCGCTCTGATCCAGCTCCGCTTGCCGCACGACGTCGGGCTTGCCGAACTTCAGTTTCCAGGCGTAAAGGCTGTGGGTTGTGATGCCCAGCCGCTGCGCCACATCCGCCACCGAATGACCCCGTTCGGTTACCTGTTTGACTGCCTCGATCTTGAGCTCATCCGTGTACCGCTTGACGCTCATCCTGACCTCCTCGGTTGCCATAAATTATGACTCGAAGATGTCTACGAAAGGCTGGCCGGTCCAACAGTCGTCGCAGAGACTGCCTCACCGTTGCCATTTTTCCCCGCGTTCTTCCAGCTGAATCGATACGATCAGCCTAGCTATTAGAGGCCGAGATCCGACAAGCCGGGATGATCATCCGGACGACGGCCGAGCGGCCAATGGAATTTCCGCTCCTCTTCCTTGATTGGCAAATCGTTGATGCAAGCGTAGCGATTCAGCATCAGACCGTCCTCGCGGAACTCCCAGTTCTCGTTACCATAGGACCGGAACCAGTTGCCGGAGTCGTCATGCCATTCGTATGCGTAACGCACGGCAATGCGATTGCCGCCGAACGCCCACAGTTCCTTGATCAGACGATACTCGTGCTCCTTCTTCCACTTGCGCTCAAGAAACCCTCGGGCTTCATCGCGGCCGTTCGCGAATTCAGCACGGTTGCGCCAGCGAGTATCCAGGCTGTACGCGAGGGACACTTTGGCAGCGTCGCGGCTGTTCCAGCCATCCTCGGCCAGGCGCACTTTCTCGATGGCGGATTCGCGTGTGAAAGGAGGAAGCGGCGGACGGAGTTCAGTGTTAGTCGACATGGTGTTACCTCAATGGCTGGTGGATGAAGACCCGATTCCGGGCCGAAGGGTGGATAAGAGCAGTCCTGCGTGTTCTCGATCGCTTAGTCTGGCGACTAGGCCGCGTGCATGGCGGACTTCGCTCGCTTACACCGCGAAGGTGATGTAACCGCCCGAGTGCGTCATGATGTGCGCCCAACGCACGGCCGCGTGCAGGCCCTCGGCGCATGCAAAGTCGCTGCCGTCAATCGCGACGACCCACTGGTCTTCTTTGAGGCGAAGCGCGAGTCGTTGGTGGTCGACCAGCTCGCTGTACCAGCGCCATGTGGCCGGATTCAACTTATCGGCCTGCAGAGCTTGATGAAGGGCAGTGACTTCGCAATCCGAGGGGCACATGGCAGTCTCCTTGACGTACCCATCTTGAATGATTGAGACAGGTCTGTATCAATAGTGGTGTAGACAGGTCTGTCTGTCAAGAAATTTCTGTGCCTCTCGACGCCTGTCCAGAGACAGGTCTGTCTGCCATAATGGAAACATGATTTGGCAAAAAAAGGGGCCGAAATGTCACAACCCTCCGCACGCGACCGGATATTGGAAACCGCGGCGCACCTGTTCTATCAGGACGGGTTCCGTGCCACGGGCATCGACAAGATCATCGCCGAGTCAGGCGTCGCAAAAATGTCGCTTTACCGGCACTTCGCCTCCAAGAGCGAACTTATTGCAGCGTTCCTGGATCGTCGTCATGAGTTCTGGATGCGCTGGTTTGTCGAAGAGGTGGAGGCTCGTTTTGCTCAGCGAGCCGAGCTGTCCGTCATCGCGGAAGCCTTGGGTGAATGGTTCGCGCAGGAAGACTTCCGTGGTTGCGCCTTTATCAATGTGGTCGCCGAAGCCGGGTCGACGGGAGACCCGGGGCACCTTCAGCAGGCCGTATCCCATAAGCACGCACTTGAGCAGTACATTTCTGAACTTGCTGGCCGCCTCGGGCTCCAGTCGCCTGCTACCGTCGCCGCAGATGCGATGCTCTGCGTAGAAGGCATGATTGTGCGCTATCAGGTGACACATGATTCGACAGTGATTGATTCGGGCAAGCGCGTACTGGCGAGAATCGAAGAAGGCGCCTCAACAAGGCGCAGGTCCAAAGCTGCCTGACACTGACGTCTAGGACAAAGTCGCCGCGAGGGCCACGGTCGGGACACTATTTTGCAATATGGGATTGCATAGCCAATTTTCCTAGTTCGTCCGCTTTGCAGCGAGGAGCTGACGTCTGCATGTCCCAGCGAATGGATGATCGAATGTCGCCTGGTGGCCGACACCCGCCCGACGCGGTCGGCAGTCCCCGACCCGAAGCGGTCTATCTATCGCAGAAAATCGAGTGGCCGGTATGCGAACTCAACCGGCCGCTCGACCCAGATCAGAACCTGTCCCCCATGCAGGATGGCGGCATGAATATGGTTTCGTGGCTCTGCGCGGCAGGCGCGATTATTCTCAGGTCGTCGGAGCGTTGTCAGGCTGGCGGAGATGGCCAGGTCACGGGGTAGATAATAGGAATCCCTATCAATGAGCGTTGACGACTGCTTCGTCCACCGTCCAAGACATGCCACGCAACTAAGGCCGCGTCGTCCAGCCCGAGGCACGCGGCAGAACCATCGATACGCAACGTAAGATGTACCTCTTCACATGAGCTGCGTCCGGACCGGACACCGAAGCAATAGCCCACGATCAACTCGCGGATCATGAGCCCTGGATCAATCGATGGCCATCCCATCGGGCTGTAGAATAGCGCGGGATGCTGACGTCGATCACGAAGGTCGAGGAAGCAAGCGACGCCTCTTAACAGATGCTCGCGAGGGACATGCTTGTCGATGTCAAAAGAGTTCCGGTGTGCCGTTGCCCCATCTTTTCATCGGACTTCACGGGCGTATCTCCTTCGCCGAAACAGCCTCAGTGGTGCCTGGCCTGATGCTGGAGGCGGTCGACGTAGCGCGACCGCCGGCCCCAACAAGTTCCGCCGACTACTATCGATGGCACCGCGGTCGCCCAGGTGTATCCTGATATGGTCATTGCTTCCGTGGGAACGAATGTAGCGTCTCACAACCCATGACGGGCGGCGGCATGATGGTAGCCTTCGCCCGATAAAGACCTGCATAGGGTTCCGATGCCAATGGGTAACAGCCTCCAGATCCTGTGGGACGATGGCGAGCGCGTCTTCTGTCGACGGCGACGCCCGGA
>NZ_JANKOG010000022.1:0-133647 GCF_024656005.1 Burkholderia sp. SCN-KJ | reverse complement strand
TTGCCGCACGTCCGCACGCGCCGCGCTTGCGGCGCGAACCCGGCCCGCGTCGCAGCCGCCAGCGCGCGTTGCGCCACATGAACGACCCCGCCCGGGCCGGCCCGGGCGGGCACCCGCGATACCTAAACCACGTGGTAGCTTGCCGGCGGATACGCCGTCTCCAGCGCGGCCCTGAGATCCGCGTCGGACGCCGTGGCCGACGTGAAGACGGCCGTCGTGGTGCTCGCGGTGTAGGCCAGCGTCACGGCCCACGCCGGATGGTCCTCGTTGAGGTTGTCGCGCGTCGCTTGCGCGCTGAGCGCGCTCGGGCCGCCGTCCGGATTGAACCCGTAGACTGAAATGGTCGGCATGGCATGTCCTCGTCGGTTGGTTGGGGAACGCCGCCGGCACGCACCGGCGACCTGCCCAGCGTAGGCGCCGCGCACGCGGGCAGGAATGTGCCGAAGGTCATGGCCGAAGGCCCGTGACGGGCGGTGCGATACCGGTTTTCCCCGCTCCGCCTCGCCCTCGTGAACCCTCACGCACCCTCGATGCCGCACCGCGCGCCGCCATCGCCGCGACGCCGCCAGCCGTCTTTGCCGATACGTGATTCAATGTCATTCGAACCGGCGTCGCGCGTTGCCGCCACGGCGCGCGTCGCGTCCTCCTCGACCGACCTTCACGAAAATCCCATGACTAACCCTGCCGACATCAAGGCGCTCGTTTTCGACGTGTTCGGAACGATCGTCGACTGGAGAAGCGGCGTCGCACGCGAAGCCGCCACGTTCCTGGCGCGCCATGCGCCGGATCGCGATCCGTTCGAATTCGCCGATACGTGGCGCCGCGAATATGCGCCGTCGATGGAGGAAATCCGCAGCGGGCGCAGGCGCTACGTGCGGCTCGACGTGCTGCACCGCGAGAACCTGGTGCGCACGCTCGACCGCTACGGGATCGACGGCGTGCCCGACGCGGAGATCGACGCGCTCAACCTCGCGTGGCACCGGCTCGATCCGTGGCCCGACTCCGTCTCGGCGCTGCAGCGGCTGAAGCGGCGCTACGTGATCGCGCCGCTGTCGAACGGCAACATCCGGCTGATGATCGACGTCGCGAAGCACGGCGGCCTGCCGTGGGACGCGATTCTCGGCGCCGAAGTCGCGCACGCGTACAAGCCGTCGCCGAGGGTCTATACCGAAGCGGTCGAGATTCTCGGTCTCGAGCCGGCCGAGCTGTGCCTGGTTGCCGCGCACAACGGCGATCTGGCCGCCGCGCGGCGACTCGGGCTCGCGACCGCGTTCGTGCTGCGGCCGACCGAACACGGGCCGCACCAGACGACCGACCTGAAAGCCGACGACGCGTGGGACTTCGACGTCAAGGATCTGAACGAACTCGCGGATCGGCTCGGTTGTCCGGGTTGAGTGCCGGCTGGTAGACTCCGAACCCCGACCCCGTTCAGCCCCGGCCTATGTCGTCATCCCTGCGTCTGGTAGCAGGCAAGCTCACCGCGATGCGCTTTCTGGAGCGTCCCGATCGGGAGGACGCCGCGCGCCATCAGGTGCCGCCCGTCGATCCCGAAGCCCGGAAGAAATCGCTCGGCTACCGGTTCACGCACTATGTGGTGCCGATTGCCGCGGCGCTCACCGGCAACGGTGCCGCCGCCAATGCGCTGGTGTTTCAGCAAGCCGACGAAGACCTCGCCCTGGCCAGCTTGAACGCCGCGGCCGACAAGGTCGAGCATCCGGCGACATGGTCGTATGCGAATATCCGCGGCAGCAAGACCTTCGCATCGGAAAACGCCTACGTCACCGTCGGGAAAAACGGCAGGATCCTGTTCGCGAAGCTCCCGGTCGAAATCGAAATCGGCGGAAACACGTACCGCGGCTTCCTCGGCGGACAGTGCTTCGACGCCGGCGACGACGTTGTTGCCGTGGTCGATCGCCGAGGCCGCCTGCTTGCGCTGTCGTCTCCGGACCGGCGCCACATGGTCATGGATTACACGTGCGGCGACACCGGGTTGGCCGGGCTGACGCACACGCTCTGGCTCGCGTGGAAATGGATGTTCATCGGCATGACCTGTTTCCTGATCCCGCTCATGCTGCTAGGCATCTGGACCAGCGACAGCGGATTTTCCGATCCAACGCTCGTCGTTCTCACGCTGCTCGGC
Source organism: Burkholderia sp. SCN-KJ (assembly GCF_024656005.1). NCBI lineage: Bacteria > Pseudomonadati > Pseudomonadota > Betaproteobacteria > Burkholderiales > Burkholderiaceae > Burkholderia > Burkholderia sp. SCN-KJ. The sequence goes on along the minus strand of NZ_JANKOG010000022.1, from coordinate 131,507 downwards.
GGACCGTTCGCATTGGGCGTCATGCTGGCACTGCTCATCGGCGTGCGCCTTGCATGGTCGGACTGGCTGCCCGCGTGGCGCGTGTCGCGCATCCTCACTGCATTGGGCCGACCGGACCTGTGCGCGCGCGATTTCGGCGATGCGCTCGACAACGCCGAACGCACCGGACGATTACGCGACACGGATGTCGGGCGAATCTATTACGCCTAGGCACGCCCAGGCGGCCGGCTGCCTGGCGGCGGCCCCTTCGCCGCGCTCGCGTGACGCCGCCGCGGGTGTGCCGCAACGCGGTGCACCTGGAACCGCGTGAACCCCGACCCGCCCGCTGCGCAAATCACCGCCGCCTCCAGCCCCGCTATTCCGGATCCCCGACGAACCGGAGCCGCTCCGACTCCCCCATCAACAACGCCCGGTTCGCGTCCGCCGCCGCGCGCAGGTAATCCCACAGCGCCGTCACGCGCCGCAGCTTGCGCAGATCCTCGCGACACGTCAGCCAGAAGCACCGCGTGACCACCACGTCGTCCGGCAGCACCGGCACCAGCGCCGGCTGCGTGGCCGCCATGAAGCACGGCAGGATCGCGAGCGCGCCGCCCTGCAGCGCCGCGAACACCTGCGCGATCACGCTCGTCGTGCGTAGCCCGGCCGTCGCGCCGGGCACCGCGCGCTCGAGGTACAGCAGTTCGCTGCTGAACGCGAGATCGTCGACGTAACTGATGAACGCATGCCGCGCGAGATCGTCGGTGCAGGCGATCGGCGGATGACTCGCCAGATAGTCGCGCGTCGCGTAGAGCCGCAACTGGTAGTCGCACAGCTTCGTGACCACGTAAGGCCCGCGTTCGGGCCGCTCGAGCGTGATCGCGAGGTCGGCCTCGCGCTTCGGCAGGTTGACGAAATGCGGGACCGGCAGCAGGTCGACCGTCACGTGCGGGTGCGCGACGCGAAACCGCGCGAGCTGCGGCGCGAGGAAAAAGCAGCCGAACCCTTCGGTCGACCCGATCCGCACGTGGCCCGACAGCGCCTCGCCGGTGTTCGCGACCTGGTCGCACGCGGACTGCACGGTCGTCTCCATCGCGTCCGCATACGCGACGAGCCGCTGCCCCTCGGCAGTCAGCGTGAAGCCGCCCGAGCGCGACTTGTCGAACAGCAGCGTGCCCAGCGCGGCCTCGAGTGCGCGAATGCGCCGCGCGACGGTCGTGTAGTCGACCCCGAGCCGCTTCGCCGCCCCGCTCGCGCGCTGCGTGCGGGCGACTTCGAGGAAGAAGCGCAAGTCGTCCCAGTTCAGGTTGCCGGAAACCGGCTCGGTGGCGTGTCGCATCGGCGGGAAAAAAAGGCGGGTGTCTCGGGGCCGGCCGTCGATATGCATAAATGCACATCCAACCGGTTTTCTTGTCGGTACATCATGGATCTGCGCATAACTATACTCGACCGTGACCTGCGGACCATGAGCCGCGGGCAATAAAACCGGAGACACCATGCAGACGCGATCCACCCTCGATGAGCATGCAGCCATCGCGACGCCGGCGCCCGCCCGCACCGCGAAGCACTACCTGCTGGCCGGCTGGGCCAGCATGGCGGGCACCACGATCGAGTGGTACGACTTCTTTCTCTACGGCACCGCCGCAGCGCTCGTGTTCAACCGCATCTTCTTCCCGTCGCTGGACCCCGTCGTCGGCACGCTCGCCGCGTTCGGCACGTTCGCGGTCGGCTTCATCGGCCGGCCGATGGGCGGCATCGTGTTCGGCCACTTCGGCGACCGCATCGGCCGCAAGTCGATGCTGATGATCACGCTGCTGCTGATGGGCGTGCCGAGCATGATCATCGGGCTGATCCCGTCGTACGACCGCATCGGCTACTGGGCCGCCGCGCTGCTGATCGCGATGCGCTTCCTGCAGGGGATGGCGGTCGGCGGCGAATGGGGCGGCGCGGTGCTGATGGCCGTCGAGCACGCGCCGAAGGGCCGCAAGGGACTGTTCGGCAGCCTGCCGCAGACGGGCGTCGGGCTCGGGCTGATCCTGTCGTCGGTCGCGATGGCCGCGGTGGCCGCGCTGCCGGAAGCCGACATGCTGTCGTGGGGCTGGCGCGTGCCGTTCCTCGCGAGCATCGCGCTGGTCGGCCTCGGCTGGTTCATCCGCGCGAAGGTGCCCGAGTCGCCGGACTTCGAGAAGATGCAGCGCCAGGGCAAGGCCGAGAAGTCGCCGGTGACGGCCGCGCTGCGCCGCCATCCGCGCGAGGTGCTGACGATCGTCGGCGCACGCGCCGCCGAGAACACCTGGTTCTACATGGTCGTCACGTTCGCGCTCGCGTATGCGACGCAGCAGCTGCATCTGCCGAAGGCCGAGATGCTGCACGCGATCACGGCCGGCGCGGCGTTGTCGCTCGTCACGATGCCGCTGTGCGGGCATCTCAGCGACCGCATCGGCCAGCGCCGGATGTTCGCGATCGGCCTCGTGCTGATGTGCCTGTTCGCGGCGCCGTTCTTCCTGATGCTCGGCACGCAGCAGACGTCGACCGCATGGTGGGCGATCGTGCTCGGCCTCGGCATCGTGTTCCCGATCCTGTATGCGCCGGAGTCGCTGCTGTTCGCACAGCAGTTCCCGGCGGAAATCCGCTACAGCGGCATCTCGCTGTCGGTGCAGCTCGCCGGCGTGATCGGCGGCGGCTTCGCGCCGATGATCGCGACGTCGCTGCTCAAGGCCGGCGGCGGCCAGCCGCACTACGTGATCGCGTACCTCGTCGGCTTCGGCGTGTTCGCGCTCGCGTGTACCGCGTTGATGCGGCCGGCGCGTGCGTAAGCATCGGCCCGCATCGATCCGCATCGCCCCGGTTTCAGTTCGACCTGCCGTCCGCCGCGGCCGCACGCGCGACGGACGCAGCCCACGTTTTTTCTTCGCACCACCGTTTCCCGGAGAGTTCCATGAACGCCGCAGTTCCCCAGACTACCCTCGCCCTGCCCACCGCCAAGCTGCTGATCGACGGCGCGTTCGTCGAATCGCAAAGCGCCGAATGGGGCAACATCGTCAACCCCGCGACGCAGGAAGTGATCGGCCGCGTGCCGTACGCGACGCTCGACGAGGTCGATGCCGCGATCGCGTCCGCGCAACGCGCGTTCCAGACCTGGAAGACGACGCCGATCGGCGCGCGGCTGCGCATCATGCTGAAGTTCCAGGACCTGGTGCGCCGCAATCTCGAACGGATCGCGCACACGCTGACGGCCGAGCAGGGCAAGACGCTGCCCGACGCACAGGGCGACATCTTCCGCGGCCTCGAAGTGGTCGAGCATGCGTGCTCGATCGGCACGCTGCAGCAAGGCGAATTCGCGGAGAACGTCGCGGGCGGCGTCGACACCTACACGCTGCGCCAGCCGATCGGCGTGTGCGCGGGCATCACGCCGTTCAACTTCCCCGGCATGATCCCGCTGTGGATGTTCCCGATGGCGATCGTGTGCGGCAACACGTTCGTGCTGAAGCCGTCCGAACAGGATCCGCTGTCGACGATGCAGCTCGTCGAACTCGCGATCGAGGCCGGCGTGCCGCAGGGCGTGCTGAACGTCGTGCACGGCGGCAAGACCGTGGTCGACCGTCTGTGCACGCATCCGGACATCAAGGCGATCTCGTTCGTCGGCTCGACGCGCGTCGGCACGCACGTGTACAACCTCGGCAGCCAGCACGGCAAGCGCGTGCAGTCGATGATGGGCGCGAAGAACCACGCGGTCGTGCTGCCCGATGCGCACCGCGAGCAGTCGATCAACGCTCTCGTCGGCGCAGGCTTCGGCGCGGCCGGCCAGCGCTGCATGGCGACATCGGTCGTCGTGCTGGTCGGCCAGGCACGCGACTGGCTGCCCGAGCTGGTCGAGAAGGCGAAGGCGCTGAAGGTCAACGCCGGCGCCGAAGCCGGCACGGACGTCGGCCCGGTCGTGTCGAAGGCGGCGAAGGCCCGCATCCTGTCGCTGATCGATGCGGGCGTGAAGGAAGGCGCGACGCTGCTGCTCGACGGCCGCGACGTGAAGGTGCCCGGCTACGAGCAGGGCAACTTCGTCGGCCCGACGATCTTCTCGAACGTGACGACCGACATGTCGATCTATCAGGAAGAAATCTTCGGGCCGGTGGTGGTCGTGCTCGAAGCCGACACGCTCGACGACGCGATCGCGCTGGTCAACCGCAACCCGATGGGCAACGGCGTCGGCCTGTTCACGCAGAGCGGCGCGGCCGCGCGCAAGTTCCAGAGCGAGATCGACATCGGCCAGGTCGGCATCAACATCCCGATCCCGGTGCCGGTCCCCTACTTCAGCTTCACCGGCTCGCGCGGCTCGAAGCTCGGCGATCTCGGCCCGTACGGCAAGCAGGTCGTGCAGTTCTATACGCAGACGAAGACGGTCACCGCGCGCTGGTTCGACGACGACGCGACGGCCGGCGGCGTGAACACGACGATCGCGCTGCGCTGATCGAGGAAGCCTGCACATGGAAATCGCATTCATCGGACTCGGCAACATGGGCGGCCCGATGGCCGCCAACCTGCTCAAGGCCGGCCACGCGCTGACGGTGTTCGACCTCGACGCGAACGCGGTCGACGCGGCGGTGCGCGCGGGCGCGACGGCGGCCGCGTCGCCGCGTGACGCGGCCGCCCGCGCGTCGCTGGTGATCACGATGCTGCCGGCCGCGCAGCACGTACGCGCGGTCTACCTCGGCGACGACGGCGTGCTGGCCGGCGCGCGTGCCGGCGCGACGTTCGTCGACTGCAGCACGATCGATCCGGGCACCGTGCGCGCGGTGGCCGACGCCGCCGCGCAGCGCGACTTCCCGCTCGCCGACGCGCCGGTGTCGGGCGGCACCGGCGGCGCGCAGGCCGGCACGCTGACCTTCATGGTCGGCGCGCAAGGCGCGCTATTCGAGCGCATCCGCCCGGTACTGCTCGACATGGGGAAGAACGTCGTGCACTGCGGCGGCACGGGCACCGGGCAGATCGCGAAGATCTGCAACAACCTGCTGCTCGGCATCTCGATGATGGGCGTGGCCGAAGCGATGGCGCTCGGCGCCGCGCTCGGCATCGATCCGGCCGTGCTGGCTGGCATCGTCAACACGTCGACCGGCCGCTGCTGGAGCTCGGACAGCTACAACCCGTACCCGGGCGTGAACGACACGGCACCCGCCGCGCGCGGCTACTCGGGCGGTTTCGCCGCGAACCTGATGCTGAAGGATCTCGGGCTCGCGACCGAAGCCGCACGCAGCGCACGGCAGCCGGTGTGGATGGGCGCGCTCGCGCAGCAGCTCTATCAGTCGATGAGCCAGCAGGGGCTCGGCACGCTCGACTTCTCCGCGTGCGTGAAGCTGTACGAGGCGCAGCCCGCATAACGCGGCCGGCGGACGTGCGACGGCCCGCGCTGCCCGTCAACGGCATCGCGGGTCGGTTCACATCCGGAGCAAGGTTTGCCGAAGCGCCGTGACGGCGCAGGCGGCGCGGCGCTTACCCGCGCGGGTTCGACGCGGTCTCGAAGGTCGGATGGCACTCGAACGCGAGTTCCGAGCGCGCGTCGACGCGGCGGCCGCCGGTCACCGACTCCTGCTTCAGGCTCGCGCGCATGCCGCGCTGCGTGCAGTAGTTGGTCGCTTCGTCGACAGCTTTTGCATGGGCGTCGGCCCACGTCGTCGACACGCCGAGCGTGCGCGTCGTCACGGTGAAGACGTTCGGATTCGACGTCGTGGTCACGTCGGAAGCGGTCGAACATGCGGCGAGCAAGCATGCAACGGCCGCGATGGTCAACCCTCGCAGGGATCGAAAAGATAGAGCAATGGACATGGGGGGGCAAGCGCGCGTCGATTCGACGGCATTGAGCAACATAGGCGACAGTATGCCTGCCCGATCGCCGGAGATCATGCCCCTTTCAGTGAACACATTGTTTCGAATGGTTAAACGATGGGTGCTGCCGGCAAGATTTACGGCCCGCGTCACGCCCGTCGTTGCGCAGCGTGTCGCTTTTCCCGGCTTCCCGGCCGACGCACGGTTTCTGCCCGGCGACCGGCATCGGCCGGCGCGCCGGTCAGTGCGCACGCGCCTGCCGGATTCTCGCCGAAGCCTCCTCCAGACTGCGCCACGCCGATTGGCCGGGCGCATAGCGCGCGCGGATGTATGCGGCGAGCTCGGCCATCTGCCGGTCGTCGAACGCGTCGCGGAAGCCGGGCATGTAGCCGAGCCCGTCGGTGGCCGGATGGTCGATCCCGTCGTGCAGCACGCGCAGCAGGTTGTCGGGCGTCGCCTGGCTGACGCTCGTGTTGAGCCCCATCAGCGGACGCACGCCGAAATGCCCGACCCCGCCCGTCTCCGCGTGACAGACCGCGCACGCGGCATCGAACGCGCGCCGGCCGCTCTCGAGGCCGAGCGTCGCGACCGCTTCCGCACCGCGTGCATGGCGGGTCGCCGCGTCGACGGCCACCGCGGCATCGACGGGCGGCGACAGCGACGCCAGATAATGCGCGATCGCCCGGACGTCCGATTCAGGCAGCGCCGCGAGCCCCGCGACGACCGGCGCCATCGGCCCTGCCGCGACGCCGTGCTGCGCGGAGAAGCCGGTGCGCAGGTAGTCGAACAGCGCGCCTTCGGTCCACGGCACCGGCGACGCCGGCGACGCGACGAGCGGCGGCGCGACCCATCCCTCGGCCTCGCCGCCGGCCAGATACGCGCGAGCGCCCCGTTCCGCGCCGAGCGCGTTGCGCGGCGTATGGCACGCGCCGCAGTGCCCGGCGCCATCGACCAGATACTTGCCGCGATTCCACGACACGGAGCGCGCCGGATCCGGCACGAACGGCCGCGCGTCGAGAAACAGCCAGTTCCATCCGGCGACGAGGCGCCGCTGGTCGAGCGGGAACGGCAGCTTCGTCTTCGGCGGCGCATGCTTCACCGGCGGCTGCGACATCAGGTATGCATACAGCGCGAGCAGGTCGGGCTCGCTCAGCTTCGCGAACGCGGTGTACGGAAACGCCGGATACAGATGCGAGCCGTCGCGCCCGATGCCTTCGCGCATCGCGCGCGCGAACGCCGGATACGACCATGCGCCGATACCGGTTTCCGGATCGGGCGTGATGTTGGTCGTGTAGATCGTGCCGAACGGCGTGTCGAGCGCGAGACCGCCCGCATTGGCCGCGCCGCCCGGCGCGGTATGGCAGACCGCGCAATCGCCGGCGAGCGCGATCAGGCGGCCGCGTTCGAGCGTCGCCGCGCTCCACATCGCGCCGTCCGCGCCGCCGGGTGCGACCGGGGCAATCGGGGCGATCGGGGCCGGGCCCGGCAGGACCGCGCAGGCCAGCCCGATCAGCCCGCCGACGACCCCGCCCGCGCCGCCACCGGCCAGCCAGCGGCGCCAGCGCGATGACGCGCGGCGCGGCGCGCCGGAACTGCGCTCGCCGACATCGGCCGGCTCCGGCCGGGCCAGCGCGTCGCGAATGCGTGCGGCGTCGAACGGCGGCGCGCGAAAACGCACGCCCGTCGCGTCATACAGCGCGTTCGCGATCGCGGCCGCCGCCGGCGCGGCCGCCTGTTCGATCCGTTGTGCGTCGTATGCCGACAGCGACTGCGCGCGACCGACGCCCGGCTCTGCGTCGTCGAACGCGACGAGTTCATGCGCGATCGTATCCGGCGCGACATCGCCGCCGGTCTCGTCATGCGCCGGCCGTGCGGACAGCCGCGCGCCCATCACGCGCGAAATCGCCGCCTCGATCTGCCACGCGGGCAAGCCCGCCATCGAAGCCTGCCCGGGCTCGCCCGCGCCCTGCCCGGCGACGACGCGGCGCACCGCGACGTCGCCCGTCGCGCGATCGACGTCGAGATCGACGACCCATGCGGACCAGTGCGGGTCGTTGTCGCGACCGTTGTCGCGGTCGTTGTCGCGGCCCGCGTCCGCGTGCGGGTTTTCGCCCGCGGACGGCGCCTCGAGCGCGCCCGCACCGTCGAATGCAAAACCGCGCCCACTGAGGCGGTCCTGCGCCGCTGCTTGCGCTCGGCCCTCGGCCGGTTCGCCCCACGCCGCGCGTTCGCTGACCATCCGGATGATCTCGCGCGGCCCGGCATCGCGCGACGCATCGAGATGCTGCAGGCGCAATGCGACCGGATCGCGCCGCAGCGCACCGGCCAGTTCGTCGACGAACGACTCGCGCGCGAATGCGTGCGCGTGGCCGGGAATCGCGTGGTGGACGTCGGCCATCTCGATCGACGTCTGCGCATGTCGATAGACGAACGGCGACGACGGAGCCGATGCCCCGCGCTGCGCCGCCGCGCGCCGCGCATCCGGTGTCGCGCCGGCCTGCGCGCGATAGCGCCACGTCGTCATCCGCCCATCGGCGGCGGTCCGCGTTTCGAGTTCGAACGATGCGTGCGCACGCGCATCGCCGATCGGCCATGCGTAGCGCGCGCGGTGCATGCGCGCCGCGTCGTCCGCACGGCGCGCCGAACCGGCCGCCGCTTCATCGTGCCGCACATCGAGCCGTACATCGCTTGCATCGGCTTCGGGCCGCGCGGGCACGCCCAGGTCATGCTTCATCGCCGTCGTCCCGCAGATAGCGCGCGGCCCGATGCACCGCGCGGATGATCTCCAGATGCGTGCCGCAGCGACAGAGATTGAAGCGCAGCGCGTCGCGGATCGCCGCATCGTCCGGCGACGGATTACGGTCGAGCAGCGCCTTCGTGCTCATGATCATGCCGTTCAGGCAATAGCCGCACTGCGCGGCCTGCTCGTCGATGAACGCGCGCTGGATCGGATGCGGCGCGTCGCGCGAGCCGAGCCCTTCGAGCGTCGTCACGTCGCGCCCGTGCGCGGCGGCGGCCGGCACGACGCACGCGCGCGTCGCCTGAGCGTCGACCAGCACCGTACACGCGCCGCACTGCCCGAATCCGCAGCCGTACTTCGGGCCGTTGAGCGCGCAGTCGTTGCGCAGGACCAGCAGCAGCGGCGCGTCGGGCGCGGCGGCGTCGAACGTGTGCGGCGTGCCGTTCACGCGAAACGCGAGCGGCCGCGACGGGGAAGCGGGATGGGACATGAAGGGATCCGGAATGCGGGGCGCGGGCCGGCAGGCCGGCAGGCCGTGACTTGGGGCCGGCAGCGGGCACGACCGCCGGCTCGCGACGGGCCGGCGTCGCGCGCACCGCTCACGTATAACACGCCGAAATGCGTACCGCCGCATCGATCCCCGATACGGCGGCGCGGCATCCGGCGCGGACACCGCACGCGCGTCAGGCGACGGCCGCCACGTTGCCGCGCGAAGGCGAAGGCGACACCAGGGGCACGTCGAACACGTCATAGCCGAACACCCACGACGGATCCTCGTTGGTGCGCAGCCACGTGTTGTTGTGCGACACGAGCTGCACCTTCGACGCGCGTGCCGCGCGGTTCGCCTCGTACAGCGCGAACGCACCCGCGTAATCGCCGATGCCGACTTCGTCGAGGCAGCGCGCGAGCATCGCCGCATCCTCGATCGCCATCGCCGCGCCCTGCGCCATGTGCGGCTTCATCGGATGGCATGCGTCGCCGAGCAGCACGAGACGGCCGCGGCTCCACAACGGCAGCGGGTCGCGCTCGAGCAGCGGCCACTTCGTGATCGACGGCGACACGTCGATCAGATGCTGGATGTCGGCGTGGAAGCCGGCGAACGCCTCGCGCATTTCATCGCGGCTGCTGTCGACCATCGACACGCCTTCCGGCCACTCGGCCTGCGGCACGCCGGTCACGTAGTAGTACTCGTCGCGCTTCTCCGTCACGTAGTAGACCATCATGTGGCGATCCTCCGACCACCATTTCACGCACATGTCGTACGGCTTGTTGCCGAGCAGCGAGGCCGGGAACACCGCGCGATGCGCGACATAGCCCGTATAGCGCGGCGGCTCCGCGCCGAGCAGGTGCTCGCGGATCCGCGAGTTCACGCCGTCCGCGCCGATCACGATGTCGGCCGTCTCGACGCTGCCGTCGGCAAACGTCAGGCGCACCGCGTCACCCGTGTCCTCCACCGCCGCGAGCCGCTTGCCGAAGCGGATCGTGCCGGGCGTCACCGCCTGCGTCATCAGCGCGTGGAAATCGCCGCGATGCACGGTCAGGTAGCTCGCGCCGTAGGTCCTGCGCGCGTAGTCGCCGAGCGGAATCCGCGACAGTACGTCGGCCGTCTGCCAGTCGCGGCTGTACCAGCAATCCGGATGCGAACCCATCGTCTCCAGCGCGTCCTCGCAGCCGATGCGCCGCATGATCTTCATCACGTTCGGGCCGAGATGGATGCCCGCGCCGAGGCGCGAGAACGCCGGCGCCTGCTCGTACAGCGCGACGTCGTAGCCGCCGCGCTGCAGCAGCGCCGCGGCGGCCGTGCCGCCGAGACCGGCGCCGATGATTGCGATACGGGGTTTGCTCATGCGGATCTCCTGATCGTGAGCCCGGCGCCGAACGCGGCACGAGAACGGGCGGATTGAATGGCGTTTATGTAGCGTACACACTCAATTTATTCAAGACAAGGGGATTATTTCCGGTGATCGACACATCCGGGAAAACACCAATAAAACCTCAAAAATGTCCGTTAATAAACGATATTTGCCCGGAAGGAATCATTTTGACCCATTGTCATTTTCAAATGTACACACTAGACTTTCCCCGAAACCAGGCGACCCCGCGCCAGCGTGCCGCCCCACCCTTACCGACACGGAGCCTCCCGTCATGAGCAAGACCTACCGCATCGGCCAGATCGTGCCGAGTTCCAACACGACGATGGAAACCGAGATTCCCGCGATGCTGCGGTTGCGCGAGGCGATCCGGCCCGAGCGCTTCACGTATCACTCGAGCCGGATGCGGATGAAGAAGGTCGTCAAGGAAGAACTCGCGGCGATGGACGCCGAATCCGACCGCTGCGCGGTGGAACTGAGCGATGCGCGCGTCGACGTGCTCGGCTACGCGTGCCTCGTCGCGATCATGGCGATGGGCCACGGCTATCACCGCGTGTCGCAGGCGCGCCTCACGGAGCACACGGCCGACAACGGCGCGCAAGCGCCGGTGCTGACGAGCGCGGGCGCGCTCGTCGATGCGCTGAAGGTGATCGGCGCGAAGCGCATCGTGGTGGTCGCGCCGTACATGCTGCCGCTGACCGAGCTCGTGGTCGACTACATCCGCAACGAAGGCTATGACGTGATCGCGTATCGCGCGCTCGAGATCCCCGACAACCTCGACGTCGGCCGCCACGACCCGGCGCGCCTGCCCGACATCGTGAAGACGCTGCCGTACCAGGACGCCGATGCGATCGTGCTGTCCGCGTGCGTGCAGATGCCGTCGCTGCCGGCCGTCGCGAAAGTCGAGGCGATGACGGGCAAGCCCGTGATCACGGCCGCGATCGCGACGACCTACGCAATGCTGCGCGAACTCGATCTCGAACCGATCGTGCCCGGCGCCGGCGCGCTGCTGTCCGGCGCGTATTGAGCACCCCGCCACTTCGGAGCATCGCCATGTCCTCGACTTTCCTGTACGGCGCGAACGTCCGCGCCAACGGCATCCGCCAGCACTACCTGCGCTACGGCGGCGCCACGGGCGCGCGCGAGTCGCGCCCCGCGATCGTGCTGATTCCCGGCATCACGAGCCCCGCGATCACGTGGGGCTTCGTCGGCGAGGTGTTCGGCGCAGCATTCGACACCTATGTGCTCGACGTGCGCGGCCGCGGGCTGTCCGACGCGTCGCCGTCGCTCGACTACGGCCTCGACGCGCAAGCCGATGACATCGCGGCGTTCGTCGCCGCGCTCGGCCTGCCGCGCACGAGCCTGGTCGGCCATTCGATGGGCGCGCGGATCGCCGCGCGCGCGGCACGGCACGGCGTCCGCGGGCTCGAATCGGTCGTGCTCGTCGATCCGCCGGTGTCCGGCCCGAACCGCCGCGACTATCCGGGCAAGCTGCCGTGGTACATCGACTCGATGGCGCTCGCGCGCGCCGGCACCGACGCCGAAGGGATGCGCGCGTTCTGCCCGACCTGGACCGATGCCGAGCTGCAACTGCGCGCCGAGTGGCTGCATACCTGCGACGAGCGCGCGGTGCGCACGTCGTACGAAGGCTTCCACACCGACGACTTCCACGCGGATGCCGCGCAACTGGCCGTGCCGTCGCTGCTGATCACGGCCGAGCGCGGCGACGTGGTGCGCGACGACGACGTCGCCGAACTGCAGCGTGCGACGCCGTCGATGCAGCACGTGCGCGTGCCCGATGCCGGCCACATGATCCCGTGGGACAACGCGGCGGGCTTCTACGCAGCGTTCGGCAACTTCCTCGGCGCGCCGCTCGCGGCCTGATTCTCTCCTTTCCTTCACGCCATTACCGGAGCCGACGATGCCAGTCAGCGACTATCAACTGATCGACGCGTGGAAGCAGGTGCTCACGCTGTCGCGCCTCGAACCGGGCCAGACCGTCACGATCCTGACGAGCGCGGCCACTCATCCGCAGACGCTGTCGTGCGCGCTGATCGCGACGCAATCGATGGGCGCGATCGTCAACCGGCTCGACCTGCCGCCGGTGAACGGCGAGAAGGCGTTCAGCCGCGACCCGCTCGCGTATCTCGGCACGACGCCGCTCACCGGCAACCGCGCCGCGATCGCCGCATTGCGCGAGAGCGACCTCGTGCTCGACCTGATGACGCTGCTGTTCTCGCCCGAGCAGCACGACATCCTGAGATCCGGCACGAAGATCCTGCTCGCGGTCGAGCCGCCCGAAGTGCTGGTGCGGATGGTGCCGACACTGGCCGATCGCACGCGCGTGCTCGGCGCCGCGAAGAAAATCGCCGCCGCGCGCGAGATGCGCGTAACCTCCGCGGCCGGCACGGCGCTCGTGTGCCCGCTCGGCGATTTCCCGCCGACCGCCGAATACGGCTTCGTCGACGCGCCCGGCCGCTGGGATCACTGGCCGAGCGGCTTCGCGCTGACTTACCCGAACGACGGCACCGCGCGCGGCACGATCGTGATCGATCGCGGCGACATCCTGCTGCCGCAGAAACATTACGTGAGCGAGCCGATCGCACTGACCGTCGAAGGCGGCTACGCGACGCGCATCGAAGGCGGCGTCGATGCCGACCTGCTGCGCGATTACATGGAGACCTTCGCGGACCCGGAAGGCTATGCGATCTCGCACATCGGCTGGGGGCTGCAGCCGCGCGCGCGCTGGTCGACGCTCGGCCTGTACGACCGCGAGGCGACGATCGGGATGGATGCGCGTGCGTTCGAAGGCAACTTCCTGTTCTCGCTCGGCCCGAACAACGAAGGCGGCGGCACCCGCACGACGACCTGCCACATCGACATCCCGCTGCGCCGCTGCACGGTCGAGCTCGACGGCGAGACCGTCGTGCGCGAAGGCCGCGTGACCGATCAACCTGCCTGACCGACGAGTGCCGGACACCATGACCGATCTTTCCCGCCACGCCGAAGCCAACGTCTACCGCCAGCAGGGTTTCGGCACGCCGCTGCCGCCGCACGGCAACATCGGACTGCTGATCGTCGACTTCGTGGTCGGCTTCGCCGATCCCGCGACGTTCGGCGGCGGCAACATCGCGCCGGCGATCGCGCGCACGACGCGGGCGCTCGCGCTCGCGCGCGCACGCGGCTGGCCGGTCGCGCACAGCCGCATCGTGTACGCGGACGACGGCAGCGACGACAACGTGTTCTCGCTGAAGGTGCCCGGCATGGCGACGCTGACCGAGCACCATCCGAACAGCGCGATCGTGCCCGAACTCACGCCCGCCGCCGGCGAACTCGTCGTGCGCAAGACCGTGCCGTCGGCGTTCTTCGGCACGCAGCTCGCGCCGTGGCTCGCGCAGCGCGCGGTGCAGACGCTGCTCGTCGCGGGCGCGGTGACGAGCGGCTGCGTGCGCGCGAGCGTGGTCGACGCGATGTCGCACGGGTTCCGCCCGCTCGTGCTCGCCGATTGCGTCGGCGATCGCGCAATCGCGCCGCACGACGCGAACCTGTTCGACATGCAGCAGAAATACGCGGCCGTGATGCCGCTCGACGATGCGATCTCGGCGATCGATGCCGTGCACGCGCGCTGAGCCGCCGCGCCGATCGCGGGCGGTGCGGCGCGGGTGGTACGAACGGCAGCCGTGCCCGCGCCGGCACGCGATTGACGCTGCGCTTTTGGCGGCCTAGATTGACCGCGTGCGCCATCGCGCTCACTCGGGCCGTCGCCCCGCGCACCGCAGCCGCCGCGACCGGCCGCCCGTCGCGCCCTCCCCGACAGGACACCTGAACCGTGAACCGCTCCGAACTGCTTGCGCGCGACGGCTGCCTGACCGTGATCCGGCCGCCCGCGCCGCCGCCCAAGCCGGCGCCCGGCCAGCCAGGCAGCCTGTCGTCGTACGTGCCGGCGCTACCCGAGGTGTTCGTCGCGATCCTCGACGACGGACGCATCCTCGCGTTCAACGGCCACGTCGACCTCGGCACCGGCATCCGCACGTCGCTCGCGCAGATCGTGGCGGAGGAGCTCGACGTACCGGCCGCGCGCGTGACGATGGTGCTCGGCGATACGGCCGCGACGCCGAACCAGGGTCCGACCATCGCGAGCGCGACGATCCAGATTTCGGCGACGCCGCTGCGCTGCGCCGCCGCGCAGGCACGCCACGCGCTGCTGGCGCTGGCCGCCGAGCGCTTCGGTGTCGACCCCGCGCAACTGAGCATCGACGACGGCACGATCGCCGCGCCGGCCGGCGGACACACCGCAACGTTCGCCGCGCTCGTCGCGGCGCGCCACATCGCGCTCACGCTCGACCTGAACGCCCGCACGAAGGATCCCGCCCGCTACCGGATCGTCGGCCGGTCGTCGCCGCGCGTCGACCTGCCCGCGAAAGCCACCGGCCAGCTCACGTTCGTGCACGACATGCGCGTGCCGGGCATGCTGCACGGCCGCGTCGTGCGCCCGCCGTATGCGGGCCACGACAGCGGCGCGTTCGTCGGCACGTCGCTGGTCGACGTCGATCGCGCGTCGGTCGCCGACGTGCCCGGGCTCGTGGCGGTCGTCGCGCTCGGCGACTTCGTCGGCGTCGTCGCCGAGCGCGAGGAGCACGCGATCCGCGCGGCACGTCAGTTGCGCGTCACGTGGCGCCCGCATCCCGCGCTGCCGCCGCTCGACACGCCCGCGGCCGCGATCGCCGCCGCGCCCGCGCAACGCCGGTTGCTGCTCGACGAAGGCGACGTCGACGCCGCACGCGCGCAACCCGGCACGATCACGCTGTCGCGCACCTATGCGTGGCCGTTCCAGATGCACGGCTCGATCGGCCCGTCGTGCGCGCTCGCCGACTACCGCGCGCCCGGCGACGGCCGGATCACCGTATGGTCCGGCACCCAGAACCCCGTATCGCTGCGCTACGACCTCGCGACGCTCGTGGCGCGCGACGAAGCCGATATCGACATCGTGCGGATGGAAGCGGCCGGCTGCTACGGCCGCAACGGCGCGGACGACGTCTGCGGCGACGCGCTGCTGCTGTCGCGCGCGGTCGGCCGCCCGGTGCGCGTGCAGCTGTCGCGCGCGGACGAGCATCTGTGGGAACCGAAGGGCGCCGGGCAGCTGATGCAGGTGACGGGCACCGTGACGCGCGACGGCCGCCTGCTCGGCTACGACTTCACGACGCGCTATCCGTCGAACGACGCGCCGCTGCTCGCGACGCTCCTGACCGGCGCGATCGCGCCCGAACCGCGCGTGTTCGAAATGGGCGACCGCACCGCCGTGTCGCCGTATGAAAGCCCGAACCGCCGCTTCGTCTGCGAGGATCTCGCGCCGCTCGTGCGCGCCTCGTGGCTGCGCGGCGTGTCGGCATTGCCGAACTCGTTCGCGCACGATGCGTTCGTCGACGAATGCGCGGCGCTGGCCGGCATCGATCCGCTCGCGTTCCGGCTGCGCCATCTAAAGGACACGCGCGCGACCGAACTGCTGCAGGCCGTCGCCGATCGCGCGGGCTGGACGCCGCGGCGCGTGGATCGCGGAAATGAAGCGGCAGCAGCGCGCATCGTCCGCGGACGCGGCGTCGCCTACGCACGCTATGTCCACAGCCGCTTTCCCGGTTTCGGCGCGGCCTGGTCCGCATGGATCGTCGACCTGAGCGTCGATCGCGTGTCGGGCGAGATCCGCATCGAACGCGTGACGGTCGGCCAGGACACCGGCACGATGATCAACCCCGACGGCGTGCGCCACCAGATCCACGGCAACGTGATCCAGGTATTGAGCCGCACGCTGAAGGAGCGCGTGCGGTTTGCCGACGGCAAGGTCGCGTCGCGCGAATGGGCGAGCTATCCGATCCTGACGTTCGACGAAGTGCCGGACGTCGACGTGGTGCTGATGCCGCGGCAAGGCGAGCCGCCGCTCGGCGCGGGCGAATCGGCGTCGGTGCCGGGGCCCGCCGCCGTCGCGAATGCGCTGTTCGATGCGACCGGCGTGCGCCTCTACGCGCCGCCGTTCACGCCCGAGACGGTGCGCGCCGCGCTGCGCGAGGCCGGCCGGCTTCCGGCTACCGAAGCGAGTGTCGCCGCAAGCGCCGCATGAGGTGGGTTTGCATTGAGGGCCGGACGGCGCCGCGCGTCACGCGTCGCCGTCGGCCTCCATCATCTTGCGCAGCAGATACTGCAATGCGACGCGCTCGCCCGGATTGAGCGGCCCGTACGTGCGCTCGGTCACCTGCCGCGCGAACGGCACCGTGCGGTCGATCAGCGCGAGGCCCGCCGCGGTCGCGCGCACGATCAGCTTGCGGCCGTCGTTCGGGTCGGGCAGCACCTCGATCAGCGCGCGCGTCTTCAACCGCTCGACGACGCCACGAATCGTCGCCTGGTCGATCGCGGTCGCCTTCACGATGTCGTTCAGCGAACACGCCTGCTTTTCCTTGACCGCGCACAGCGCGACGAACTGCGCGGCGGTCAGGTCCGAATCGGGGATCGCTTCCTGGAAAATCGCGACGTGCCGCTGATAGGCACGGCGCAGCAGGTGCCCGACCTGGTCGTGAAAGTCGTAGGAATCCTTGGAAGACGCCATGAAGATGAAAGCTCGCGCGGCATGAATGGGAAAGGCAAGCAGTGTACACCCTCGAATCGGTGCATCCGGTCACGCGGCCGCTGCTTCGTTGCGGTGCGTCAGGGTTCGACGCGCCTTGCCCGCGTCGCGCCCGACAAGCGCCCGACTATGTCGGCCTGCTCGCGGACATCGCCGCTGCAACGCCCGCGGCTCGCGCGATCCGGCGGGGCGCCGGACGCGCTCGCTCGCATCGCCGAAGCACTGGCGTGCACACACTCCACTTTTGAGCGTATACGCACGAATTTCGTGCATACCATAGGCCGGGCAAAAACCATGCTGGCATGTGCATATTCCCGTATAAATCCCCGAAAAAATTGGGGCTTATCCGGCTTATCGATCTATCCCGAGGCGTTCATTTCCATGCCTGTGCGATTCCGTATTTTCTAGTGTGTACGCTATGTAATTGGCGTGCTATACAGACTCCAGCGCGCGGCGAACCTTCGCTCGCGTCGAACGGCCACCCACTTCATCCGTCACATTCGAACAGGGGCAATCCCATGTCTACCGCACATCCGAGCGCCGCCGTCTCCGCCGACGACACGCTGCACGGCGCGCTCTACCGCAAGGTCACGCTGCGCCTGATCACGCTGTTCTGCCTGTGCTATTTCGCGGCCTATCTCGACCGCATCAACATCGGGCTCGCAAAGCTGCAGATGCTCGACGCGCTGAAGTTCAGCGACACCGTGTACGGGCTCGGCGCCGGCCTGTTCTTCGCCGGCTACATCCTGTTCGAAGTCCCGAGCAATCTGGTGCTGCAGCGCGTCGGCGCGAAGCTGTGGATCGCACGGATCATGATCACGTGGGGCCTGCTGTCGGGCGCGACGATGTTCGTGCATACGCCGATGCAGTTCTACATCGTGCGCTTCCTGCTCGGCGCCGCCGAAGCCGGCTTCCTGCCCGGCGTGCTGCTGTACCTGACCCAGTGGTATCCCGATGCGCGCCGCGCACGGATCGTCGCGCTGTTCATGGTCGGGCTGCCGCTGTCGAGCATGATCGGCAGCCCGATCTCCGGCTGGATCATGCGTGCGTTCGACGGCGTGCACGGGCTCGGCGGCTGGCAGTGGCTGTTCCTGCTCGAGGCATTGCCGTCGGTGCTGCTTGGCTTCGCGGTGCTGCGCTGGCTGCCCAACAGCATCGAGACCGCGCGCTGGCTGAACGCGGACGAGCAACGCACGCTGCGCGCGAACCTCGATGCCGATCCGTCCGGCAACAAGAGCCACGCGCTCGGCCGCGCGTTCTCCGATCCGAAGGTGTGGGCACTCGGCCTCATCGACCTGTGCGTGCTGCTCGGGCTGTATGCGGTGAGCTTCTGGCTGCCGACGATCCTGCGCGACACCGGCGTGAAGGACGCGTATCACATCGGCTGGCTGATGGTGATCCCGAATGCCGCGGCCGTGCTCGCGACGCTGTATTGCGGCGCGAGCTCCGACCGCGCGCGCGAGCGCCGCTGGCATATCGTCGTACCGTTCCTGGTGTCGGCCGTCGCGCTCGCATTTGCCGCCGCGTCGTCGCACGGCACGCTCGCGACCGTGCTGCTGTTCTCGCTGATCAACGCGGGCGCGGCCGCCGCGATGCCGGTCGTCTGGGCGCTGCCGTCCACGTTCCTGAAGGGCTCGGCCGCCGCCGGCGGGATCGCGTTCGCGTGCTCGATCGCGAACCTCGGCGGCTTCGGCAGCACCTACTTCATCGGCTGGCTGCGCGATACGTTCCATTCGCAAAGCGCGGGGCTGTACGGCTTCGCCGCATGCATGCTGGTCGGATGCGCGCTCGCACTCGCGTATCCTGCAAAGCTCGTGAACCGCTGATGCGCTCCATGCGCGCGGCGACCCGAGGTCGTCGCGCGCGATTCGTACAATTCGCACGACTCTCCGCGTATCGATGCGTGCCCAACGATATGCGCGCAAGCCCCCTCTCGCCCTTCCGCATTCGTCGCAGCGCCCCCCGGCTGACGGCTTGAACAGCTTTCCTGGGCATCGCACTCGCGCACAGGTCGCCTCGCGACTTGCCGCACTGCCTTTTTACAAACACGTCACCCCGCGCGCGCGTTCGCGCACGGCATGCCACTGCCTCCCCGCGCAGCTTCGCGCCACACCGGCGCGTACGCGTGTCCCGCCGTGCAGGCACGTCGTTTGCGATATCAACGCGCCCGCCCCTCGGGCGGACGGCAATCCTTCCTTCAATCCGGCGCTGCGCACCGCGCGAGTCCTCGTGCGGCGATCCCGCATCGCAATCAGGTTCCCCTGAACGAGAGGACGACATGAAATCCATACGAATGATAGTGGCCCTGTGCTCGGTCATTTCCGTGCTCACGGCATGCGGCGGAGACAGCAACGACGTCGGCACCGTGCTCGGCATCTCGAAGCCGCAGGCGCGTTTCATCAATGCGGTGCCGGCCGGCCCGAATCTCGACTACTACCTGAATGCGAAGCTGGATGCGCCGGGTGTCGCGTACAAGGGCGTGACCCGTTATCACGACATCGATTCGGGCACGCAGACCGCCAGCTACGACGTATCGGGAACGACCAAGACCGTCGCGTCGCAATCGTTCGGCGCGGCGAACGGTCATCACTACACGACCATCGCGTTGCCGAGCACCTCGTCGGCGATTTCGCTGATCGACGATCCGTTCGACAAGAAGCTGCTGTCCGACAAGGCGCGCGTGCGCAGCTTCAACGCGTCGCCGAACACGCAGAACGTCGACGTGTACGTCGTGCCGCCGGGCACCGACATCAACACGCAAAGCCCGACGCTGGCGGGCGCCGCGTATCAGAACGCCGTGCCGGCATCCACACAGGATTCCATCTACCTGAACGGCGGAACCTACCAGGTGATCGTCACGACGGCCGGCAGCAAGGCGCCGATCCTGAAGACCGCGCCGGTCGCGATCAACAACAACGCCGACTGGCTGCTGGTGACGATTCCGGCGGGCGGCATCGGCGACGTGACGCCGAACGACATTCACGTGCTGGTCGCGCAGGGCAACGATGCGGACACGTCCGCGCAGGAACTCGGCCCGCAATAACGGATAACGGCTTCGGCGGACCGCCGGCCGGCGGTCCGCCCGGCAGCCCTCGACAGGTCCTCAGTCGGTCCGCTCGAGACGGATCACGTGCTCGACCCGCGTGCCGTCGCCGTGCTCGACATCGACATCGCCGACATGCCGGACGCGCCAGCCCGGCCGCGTCCCAATTTGCGGCACGTTGCCGCCCGGCCGGCTCTCGATGCCGCCGAGCCCTTCGTCGGGCGTCTCGACCGCGTCGTCGAGCGACGCATTCGAATAGATCACGTTGTCGTGCCACTCGGTCGCGCCGCTGCGTGCCTCCATGCCCTTGCCGTCGACGTCGACCGTGTTGTCGGTCATCGCCATGTTCGCGTTGTCGAGCGTGACGATCCTGCCGCTGGCGCGACGCACCGGATCGCCGCTGTCGACCGCATGCGCGCCGACGTCGATCGGCGGCAGGCCGGTCGGCGTCTTCGCCGCGACGGCCTCGGGCGTCAGCGGCCGCTTCGCGACCTCGGCGGCTTCGGCGACCTCGGCGGCCTGGGTCGCCGCATCGGGCATGTCGCCGGCCGCCGGCGTCTGCACCGGGCTCTTCGCGATCTGTTCGCGCTGCTGTTTCGGGGTTGGGTTCGATTCCGCGTTGTGCATCGCACCTCCTGTTCCGGACGGCGCGCGTCGGCGGGATGCAGCCGGCGCCGGTCCGGGAATCGCTACAACGGTCGTTGCAAATCTTTCACGCGCACGGCGTCGCCCACGCGTGCCCTGCGACACGCGTGCCACGCCGACAGCCGCCCCGGCGGCACGCGGGCGACGGGCCCGCGCATGCCGCCCGCGCCGACGGTCAGCCGCCGCTTGCGCCCGCGGGCGCGGAAGCCGCGCCCGGCATGCTCGCCGGGCCGCCGGTCATGCCGCTGCCGGCCGTGCCGCTGCCCGGCATGCCCGACGGCGCGGTGGACGGCGCCGGCGCCATGCTGCTGGTGGAGCCGGTTGAGCTCCCGCCGGTAGTGGTGTCGCTCTCGCTCTTCTTCTGGCAACCCGCACCCACCGCCAGGCCGGCAATCAGGATGCCGGCGAAGACGACCCGCGATACGTGACGAATGGAATATCGCTGCATGACACCTCCGCTGATGTCGACTGGATGGAGACCTGTGGCGAGCAATGCGCGTGCCGTCCATCTCCTCCATCGTCCCCGCCGGCGACCCAGCCCCATTCATTTTTCAAA
The DNA here is from genome assembly GCF_024656005.1 of Burkholderia sp. SCN-KJ. Lineage (NCBI taxonomy): Bacteria > Pseudomonadati > Pseudomonadota > Betaproteobacteria > Burkholderiales > Burkholderiaceae > Burkholderia > Burkholderia sp. SCN-KJ. Next base: position 110,246 of record NZ_JANKOG010000022.1, on the reverse strand, counting down.
TGCCCCCCAGCCGAATATTTAATTTCCCATCGCCGCGACGGCCACCCATACTCGCGAACAAATCCGAGACATCACGTCCACGGCGGCCGGGCCTGCGCTGCGTGCACACGCGGCCAGTTCGCGCCCCACATGGAAGGAGACGAGCGTGCAACTGGAAGCCACCCACCGCGCGGGCATCGTGCTCGGCGCGCACGACGCATCGAATCGAACCGATACCGCCGCGCGCGACCCCGCGCTGAGCCCGCGGCTGCACAACCCCGACCTCGCGCCGACCAAGGCGGAGGGCCGCACCTGGGGCCGCTACAGCATCTTCGCGCTGTGGACCAACGACGTGCACAACATCGCGAACTACTCGTTCGCGATCGGGCTGTTCGCGCTCGGCCTGTCGGGCTGGCAGATGCTCGTGTCGCTCGCGATCGGCGCGGTGCTGGTGTACGGCTTCATGAACCTCACCGGCTACATGGGCCAGAAGACCGGCGTGCCTTTCCCGGTGATCAGCCGGATGAGCTTCGGCATCTACGGCGCGCTGTTGCCCGCGATGATCCGCGCGGTGATCGCGATCGCATGGTTCGGAATCCAGACCTATCTCGCGTCGGTCGTGCTGCGCGTGCTGCTCACCGCGATCTGGCCGGGCCTCGCCGCGTTCGACCAGAACGCGATCTGCGGGCTGTCGACGCTCGGCTGGGTCACGTTCGTCGCGATCTGGCTGGTGCAGATCGGCATCCTCACCTACGGGATGGAGATGGTCCGCAAGTACGAAGGGCTCGCCGGCCCGATCATCCTCGTCACGACGCTGTCGCTCGCCGCGTGGATGTTCAGCCGCACCGGCGGCCATCTCGCGATGTCGATCGGCAAGCCGATGACCGGCCTGAAGATGTGGACCGAGGTGTTCGCGGGCGGCGCGCTGTGGCTCGCGATCTACGGCACGCTGGTGCTCAACTTCTGCGATTTCGCGCGCGCGTCGCCGAGCGCGAAGACGGTGCGGGTCGGCAACTTCTGGGGCCTACCGGTGAACATCCTGGTGTTCGCGACGATCAGCTTCGTGCTCGCGGGCGCGCAGTTCAGGCTGAACGGCCAGATCATCCACAGCCCGACGGAAATCATCGCGACGGTGCCGAACAAGCTGTTCCTCGTGCTCGGTTGCCTCGCATTCCTGATCGTGACGGTCGCGGTGAACATCATGGCGAATTTCGTCGCGCCGGCCTTCGTGCTGACGAGCCTCGCGCCGCACCGCCTGACGTTCCGCCGCGCGGGCCTGATCAGCGCGACGGTCGCGGTGCTGATCCTGCCGTGGAACCTGTACAACAGCCCGATCGTGATCGTCTACTTCCTGTCCGGCCTCGGCGCGCTGCTCGGCCCGCTGTACGGGATCGTCACGGTCGACTACTGGCTCGTGCGCAAGCAGCGCGTGAACGTGCCGGACCTTTATACCGAAGCGCCGAGCGGCGCGTATTTCTATACGCGCGGCGTGAACCGCAAGGCGCTCGCGGCGCTCGTGCCGTCCGCGCTGATCTCGATCGCGCTCGCCGTCGTGCCGGCCTTCAGCGCGATGACGCCGTTCTCCTGGCTGCTCGGCGCGGCCATCGCGGGCAGCGTGTACTGGCTGACGGCCGATCGCAAACGGCAATACGACGAGCGCTCGGGCGAACCCATCGCGGTCGCCTGCGCCCGACACTGAACGCAGCATACGGAGTGCACCGATGAGAATCCTGGTAGTCAACGTCAACACGACCGCGTCGATCACCGACGCCATCGCAGCGCAGGCGCGGGCCGCCGCGTCGCCGGGCACCGAGATCGTCGGGCTGACGCCGCGCTTCGGCGCGGAATCGGTCGAAGGCAACTTCGAGAGCTACCTCGCGGCGATCGCCGTGATGGACCGCGTGCTGAGCTACGACGAGCCGTACGACGCGGTGATCCAGGCCGGCTACGGCGAACACGGCCGCGAAGGGCTGCAGGAATTGCTGACGGTGCCGGTCGTCGACATCACCGAAGCGGCCGCGAGCGTCGCGATGCTGCTCGGCCACCGCTACTCGGTCGTCACGACGCTCGACCGCACGGTGCCGCTGATCGAGGATCGCCTGAAGCTCGCCGGGCTCGACGCGCGCTGCGCGTCGGTGCGCGCGAGCGGTCTCGCGGTGCTCGAGCTCGAGGAGAACCCGGCCCGCGCGATCGAGTCGATCGTCGACCAGGCTGCGCGCGCGGTGAAGGACGATCACGCGGAAGTGATCTGCCTCGGCTGCGGCGGAATGGCCGGCCTCGACCGGCAGATCGAGGAATGCACGGGCGTGCCCGTCGTCGACGGCGTGTCGGCCGCGGTCGCGCTCGCGGAATCGCTGGTGCGCCTGAAGCTGAAGACGTCGAAGGTCCGCACCTATGCGCCGCCGCGCCCGAAGCGGATCGTCGGCTGGCCGGGCACCTTCGTCAAATGACGGGCCGCGGGAACGCGTAGCGACATGCGGGACGCACCGGCGCCGAACGGCCTGTCCCTCGATGCGTCCGACGCAAGGAGTGCGCTCGACGGTCTGGACGCGCGCCTGATGCGCATCCTGCTCGTGCTGCTCACCGAGCGCACCGTGTCGCGCGCGGCCGTGCGGCTGAACATGTCGCAACCGGCGACGAGCGCCGCGCTCAAGCGGCTGCGGACGCTGCTCGGCGATCCGCTGCTCGTGCGCAGCCGCTACGGCATGGTGCCGACCGAGTTCGGCGCGCGGCTGATCGAGCCGCTGCGCAACGCGCTGCGCGTGATCGACTTCATCCGCATCCAGCAGCCGACCTTCGACGCGCGCACGTCGGTGCGCACCTACCGGATCGGCTGCCCCGACTACCTGAACGTGCTGTTCGTGCCGAAGCTCGTCGCGTTGTTCCGCGAACGCGCGCCGAACGCGCAACTCGTGTTCCATCCGCTCGGCGACGGCTACGACGACGAACGCGCGCTCGCCGACGGCGAGCTCGACGTCGTGATCGACAACCGCCCTGCCCGCCTGTCGCGGTTCCGGCAGGACGACCTGTTCGACGATCGCGTCGTGTGCCTGATGCGCGCCACGCATCCGCTCGCACGGCGCGGCGCGATGACGGCCGCCGAATTCGCGCGCGCCGCGCAGCTGTGCCCGACACCGTCGTGGCTCGAAGCGTCCGGCGCGATCGACCGGCAGCTCGAACGCGTCGGCCTGCAGCGGCGGATCGTCGTCACGCTGCCGCACTTCGAACTCGCCGCGCATGCGCTCGTGCGCTCCGACCTGATCCTCACCACCACGTACCGGCTCGCGCGCCACTACGCGAAGCTGCTGCCGCTCGGCGCGGTGGCGCTGCCGGCCGAGCCGCCCGAGATCGTGTACCGGATGACGTGGAACGAGTCGGGCGCCTGCGTCGACGGTGTGCGCTGGCTGCGCGGGCTGATCGCGGAGGCGACGCGCGGCTGGCTCGATGCGGAGGCCACGCAGCCGGCCGTCGCGGCGGTTGCCGCGAATGCGGATGCGCAAGCGAATGTGCCGATCGCCGACGCCCTGCCGGAACCGACCCGACGCACGCGCCGCCGGCAGGCGACGCATTGCGGTGCATCGCAACGGCCGCGTGTCGCGCGCGCGGCGCGCGTTCATCGCGTCACGACGAAGTCGCGCTGAATCGAAGTCGCGCCGAATCGATCGCCGACGACATCCTGAACACGCTGCGTGAAACCGCAACGCGCAAGCCTGGCGGCTCCGTATCGTCGCGCGCAACGAGTGCGGCATGAACGCCCGCCGCACGCATCACGCGTCGCGCATCGGTTGCGCAAGCAACCTGTACGCAACGACGGCGACGGCGAGCGCGAGTACGCCGCTGACCGTCAGCGCCACGGCGAATCCGCTCGCGAAGGCCGCGGGTGCCGCATCGGCAAGCGTGCGCGCGGCCGACGGCGGCACGTGCGCGAGCGCCTGCGCGAGATCGCCGGCCAGCAGGCTCGACATGAACGGCGCGTCGACGAACGCGCGCATGCCCGGGGCGGCGGACAGCAGCCGGTCGAGGTGCGCGTGCGTGCTGGCGGCCAGCACCGCGCCGAGCACGCCGACGGCCGTCACGATCGCCGAGAAGCGCGTGGTCGTGCTGATGCCCGACGCCATCCCGGTCCGGCTCGGCGGCACGCACGCCATGATCGCCTTCTGCGTGTCGCCGTTCATGATGCCCGCGCCGCAGCCGGTCACGAACATGCCGAGCGCGACGAGCCGGTAGTCGCCGCCGGCCGTCAGCGCCGCGGTCGCGAGATTGCCCGCGCCGATCAGTGCGAGCCCGCCCGCCAGCACGCCGCCGGACGATACGCGCGCGGCGAGCAGGCCGCCGAGCGAGGGCCCTGCGATCATCGCGAACGCGAACGGCAGCATCCCGAGCCCCGCGTCGATCGCGGACATCCCGAATGCGTTCTGCAGGTACAGCGGCAGGAACGTCATCATCACCTGCGCGCACGCCGCATAGCCGAACATCGCGAGCACGGCGCCGACGAAGCGCGGCTGGCGGAACAACGCCAGATCGATCATGGGCCGCGCCTGCCAGCGCTCCGCGCCGATGAACGCGGCCAGCAGCGCGGCGGCCAGCGCGAACCGGCCGAGCGTCGCGGTCGACAGCCAGCCATGCGACGGCGCGCCGATCAGCGCCGCGATCGCGCAGGCGAGCGCCGCGCCGAACAGCAGGCTGCCGGCGGCATCCACCCGTTTCGCGTGCGGATCGCGCGACTCGTCGATCGCGACGCGCGCGCCGGCCGCGAGCAGCGCGCACACCGGCAGGTTCAGCAGGAACACCCAGCGCCAGCCGATCCACTGCGTGATCGCGCCGCCGACCAGCGGCGCGACGGCCGTCGCGATCCCCATGCACATCCCCCAGATCGCCCACGCACGCGCGCGTTCGCGTCCGTCCGGAAAGCGGTTCGCGATCACCGCGAGCGCGGCCGTCAGCAACAGCGCGGCCCCGCCGCCCTTTGCCGCGCGCGCGGCGATCAGCCAGCCGGCCGACGGCGCGATCCCGCACCCGAGCGACGCGAGCGAAAAGAGCGCGAGCCCCGCGCCGAGCATGCGTTTGCGCCCGAAGCGGTCCGCCAGCCCGCCGGCCGGCAGCAGGCATGCGGCGAACGCGGTCATGTAGGCGCTCACGACCCATTCGATCTCGGCGAAGCTCGCATGGAAGCTGCGCGCGATGCTCGGCAGCGACACGGCGACGACGTTCGTGTCGAGCACGATCAGCGAGCACGTCGCCGCCGCGACCGCGAGCGTCGCGGCGGCCGGCAGGCGGGTGCCCGTGCGCGCGGCGGCAGGCGCGCCTGAGCGCGGGGCGGGAGAAGACTGGGACATCGACGGCTCCGGAACGAGAGGAACGAGCCGTATGCTAGGCTTGCCCGGTATTACCCGTCATTGACATACCGATGCAGTTTCATTAACGAAAATTGCAATCATGAATCCGCTCGAATTCCGTCACGTGCGCGCGTTCCTGAGCGTTGCGCAGCACCTGCATTTCGCGCGCGCGGCCGACGCGCTCGACATGGCGCCGCCCGCGCTCACGCGGCAGATCCAGGAAGCCGAGCGGCTGCTCGGCGTGCGGCTGTTCCAGCGCTCGCGCCGGGAGGTTTCGCTGACGGCGGCAGGCGTTGCGTTTCTCGCCGAGGCGCGCGCGGCGGTCGAGCATCTGCAGCGCGGCCGCGAACTCGCGACGCTCGCCGAGCGCGGCGAACTCGGCCGGATCGAGATCGGCTATGTGTCGTCGGCCGTCTATTCGGGCACGCTGCAGCGCACGGTCGGCGCGTTCCGCGCCGCGCATCCGCGCATCGAGCTGAACCTGCGCGAGGTACCGATGGACGACGTCGCGAAACAACTCGACGCGGGCCGGCTCGACCTCGCGTACGTGCGCCCGCCGTTGCCGCTGCCGGGCGGGCTGCGGATCGTCACGCTGCAGCGCGACGTATTCGTCGCGGCGGTGCCGGCCGATTCGCGCTACGCGGCGATGACCGCCGTGCGTGCCGCCGATCTCGCCGACGCGCGCTTCGCGGTGCCGGAACAGGAGCACGGCACGCTCGAAGTCGCGCGCCGCGGCCGCTTCGCGCCGGTGATCGCCGCGCGGCCGGGCGGGTTGCTCGCGGTGCTCGCGTGCGTATCGGTGAACGGCTGGGTTGCCGTGATCCCGGACGCGCTCGCCGACTGCGTGTCGTTGCCGGGCGTCGTGTACCGGCCGATCGCCGGCAAGCCGATCATGTCCGAGCTCGCGCTCGCGTACCGGCGCTTCGAGAAGGCGCCCGCGGTACGCGCGTTCCTGCGCGCCGTCCCTGCCGCGGGCTAGCGCCCGTCCCGCCGATAACGGACGCGCGAATAAGCATTTCGCGATTCGATGTTTGCCGGCGCGAAACCGATTCCGTAATCTGCCCGGCAGCCGCGCGGCCTCTCGCGCGGATCACCGAGGACCTGCCGCCGATGACTTCGCCCCCCGCCCCGGCCCGCCGCCGCACACTGCTGCGCGTGGCCGCCCTGGCCGCCGCACCGCTTGCCGGCGCCGCCGCACGGCCCGTCCGCGCGGCCGGCCCCGACCTGTCCAACGTGACGCTGGTGCTCGGCGACCAGGCCGGCGGCCTGCGCGCGCTGGCCGAAGCCGCGCGCGTGCTCGACGGCGTGTCGTACCGGTTTCGCTGGGCGAATTTCCAGGGCGCCGCGCCGCTGTTCGAAGCACAGCGCGCGGGTGCGATCGACCTCGCGCCGGCCGGCGACCTGCCGGTGTTGACGGCCGCGCTCGGCGATCCGGCGCTGCGGATCGTGGCCACGCGCGTCGGCTCGCCGACGTCGCTCGGCATCGTCGTGCAGCCCGATTCGCCGGTGCGCACCGTCGCCGACCTGAAGGGGCGCACGGTCGTCGTGTCGTCGGCACGCGGCAGCATCTCGCAATACCAGCTCTACGGCGCGCTGCGCGAACACGGCCTCGCACCGGGCGACGTCGACGTGCGCTTCGTGCTGCCGGTCGACGCGTTCGCCGCGTTCGAGGCCAGGCAGATCGGTATCTGGGCGACCTTCGATCCGTACTACGGCAACGTGGTCCGGCGCGGTGCGCGCATCGTGCGCGACGGCAGCGGGATCAATTCCGGGCTCGCGTTCCTCACGTCGCCGGTCGACACGCTCGACGATCGCGCGAAGCGCGCGGCGCTGTCGGACGTGCTCGCGCGGCTCACCCGAGCCGGCCAGTGGGCGCTCGCGCATCCGGCCGATTACGCGAGCGTCTATGCATCGCTCACGCGCCTGCCGCGCGAGGCGGCCACCGACATCGCGCGCCGGGCGGCGCTCGCGCAGCGCGGCGTCACCGGCGCGGACATCGACGTGCTGCAGCGCGTCGCCGATCGCGCGGCCGCGGACGCGATCCTGCCGAAGCGCGTCGACGTCGCGTCGATCGCGGTGCGCAACCTGTCGGCTGCGTAACCGGCTGGGCGTCATCCGCTGCGCGTCGTCGCCTGCGCGGGCGCTCAGCGCGCCTTCGCCATGTCGAGATCCGGCACGTCGTCGCCGAACGTCGACGCGACCAGCGTACGCATCGCGGCGACCGCCAGCGTCGGGCCCGACTGGTTGAACGTTCAGCTTCGTCCGCCCACGACGACGACGGCGCGCACGACACCGGCACACCGGCCAGTTCCCGGACTTGCATCGCGCCCGCCCTCGGCATCGAAAACGCCATCCTGGCGCCGCTACACGCGGTTCGCCGACAACCGCCGGCCGGTGTTTGCCCCCCGCAAGCCGCCCGTCGTGCAAAACCGCCGATACGTGTTACGAATCGGCGATTCCTGCGTACAATGAACGCAACACGTATCGTCCGGGCGGCGGTGGGCACGCACCCCGGAACCGCATTCACGCCGAACCGGGCCGGGCCCGTTCGGCGGACGACAACCGGAACCATACGGTGCAGCGCAGGCCGGATCTCTCGGGAGACCGCAGCATGTCCACGCACGCCAGGAAGCCGCTGATATCGCTCGTCGTGCCGTTTCATGACGAAGAAGACACGATCGACGCGTTCTTTGCCGAAACGCTGCCCGTTCTCGAGTCGGTCGCCGGGGTCCGCTTCGAGATCGTCTGCATCAACGACGGCAGCCGCGATCGCACGCTCGACCGGCTGCTCGCGATCGCCGCCCGCGACGCGCGCGTACACGTCGTGGATCTCACACGCCGCTTCGGCAAGGAAGCGGCGCTCACCGCGGGCCTCGACGAGGCCGCCGGCGCCGCGGTGATCCTGATCGACGCCGACCTGCAGGACCCTCCCGCCCTGATTCCCGCGATGATCGAACACTGGCGCGCCGGCGCCGAGGTCGTCGCCGCGAAACGCACCGACCGGATGTGCGACCCGTACCTGCAGCGCGCGGCGGCGGCGCTCTACTATCGCGTGCACAACGCGCTGTCCGAAGTCGAAATGCCGGAAAACGTCGGCGATTTCCGCCTGATGGATCGCGAGGTCGTCGAAGCGCTGCGCGCGCTGCCGGAGCGGCGCCGGTTCATGAAGGGGCTGTTCGCGTGGGTCGGCTTTCGCACCGCGATCGTCGAATACACGCGTGCGCCGCGCAGCGGCGGCCGCTCGAAGTTCTCCGGATGGCGACGCTGGAACTTCGCGCTCGAGGGCATCACGAGCTTCAGCACCGTGCCGCTGCGCGTGTGGACCTACGTCGGTCTCACGTTCGCGATGCTGTCGCTCGCGTATGGCGCCTTCATCGTGGTACGCACGCTGCTGTACGGCAATCCGGTGCACGGCTACCCGTCGCTGATTTCCGTCGTGCTGTTCGTCGGCGGCATCCAGCTGATCGGCATCGGCGTGATCGGCGAATACCTCGGGCGGATCTATCACGAGTCCAAGCAGCGGCCCGTCTATCTCGTGAGGCGGCGCTACCGAGCCGAGCGCGATGCCGCCGCCCAACCGGCATCGAAGCTGCTGCAGTTTCCGCTGAAGCGCGCACCCGCGGCCCGCCGCCGCGCGGCGATGCCGGCAGTCGCCGGCGCCGCCTCCCGCAAAGCGTCGTTCAAGTAGAACCGGACCGCCGCAATTGGACATTCCCCGCGAATCGATGCGCTCGGCGGAGCCGCCCGTGCGCGCGTGGCTCACGCTGCGGCGCGTCGTCGTGTACAGCGTGCTGATGCTCGTGCTCGACGCACTGTTCGTCGCGATCTGGACGACCGTCGTTCGTCACGGGGCCGGAAGCATCGGGGCACGCCCCGGTGCCGACTTCTCGGTGTTCTGGTCGGCCTCGTACGTGATGCTGCACGGCTCGCCGGCGCAGGCGTACGACTTCTCCACCTTCTCGCGGCTGACGACCGGGCTGTTCACGCACCTTCGCCGCGACGTCTTCGCCCCGTGGCTGTACCCGCCCACCTATCTGCTGCTCGTGACCCCGCTGGCGCTACTGCCCTTCGCGCTCGGTTATCCGGTGTTCGTCGCGATCGGCGTCGTCGTGCTCGGCCTCGTCGCGTGGCGCGTGTCGCGTCTCGGCACGATTCCGGGCGCATCGCGCATCGCCCCGCTCGCGCTGGCCGCCGCGCCTTGCGTGTTCGTCACCGCGACGCTCGGGCAGAACGCGTTCCTGACCGCGTCGTGCGCGGCGCTGGCCGTCCACTGGGCCGAACGGCGGCCGATCTGGGCGGGCCTCTGCATCGGCCTGCTGTCGGTCAAGCCGCAGATGGCGCTGCTGTTCCCGTTCGTGCTGGTCGCCGTGCGCGCATGGCGCACGATCGCATGGGCCGCGCTCGCCACCGGCACGTTCGTCGCGCTGAGCGTCCTGATTTGCGGCATCGAGTCGCTGCGCCTGTTCGTCGCGAGCACCGGACTCGCGCGATCGATCGTCCTCGAACACGGTGTCGTGTTCTGGCTCGCGTCGCCGACGCCGTTCGCGGCGTTCCGGCTTGCGGGCGTGCCGCTCGGCGCCGCCTATGCCGCGCAAGCGTGTATTGCGGCAATCGCGATCGCCGCCGCGTGCATCGCATGGACGCAATCGCGCGATACCCGCGTGCGCGCCGCCGTGCTGGCGGTCGCGACGCTCGTGGCGAACCCGTACGTGTGGCACTACGAACTTGCGTGGCTCGCCATCGCGATCGCCTGCATGCTGTCGATCGGCTGGCGCAACCGCTGGCTGCGTGGCGAACAGGCCGCGATCGCGCTGATGTGGGCGCTGCCGGTCGTCGAATACCTGAACCCGTGGCTGCTGCTGCCGCAGATCGGCCCGGCCGTGACGCTCTTCGCGCTGCTCGTGCTGCTGCGCCGCGCGCGGCACGATGCTCACAACGCGAGCCGCGGCGGCACGTACACGCCGTAGTACGGCCCGACGCCCGTCGCGACACCGGTCAGCTTCACGCCGGCGACGAAGTGCCCCTGGATGTACTTGTACGTGCCGCCGAGCGACACGTCGATACGGAACGCCGCGAACGCGACGATCGGCACGTAGGTGCTGCTCGCCGTCTGCGTGACGACCGGCAGCACGACCGTCGTGCCGACCGGCACCGACGTGTAGAGCGTCGCCTTCACGCCGGTCGCGAGATAGATGCTGTCGCCGATATTGAGCGTCGTCGGGTTGCCGGTCACCATCAGGCCGCCCATCGTCGTCGTGTCGGTCGCGGTCGACTGGAACGACGTCCACTGGCCGCCCATGCACAGCGCGCCGTAGGTCTGGCCGTTCGTGATCGAGAATTCGTACGGCTGGTTGGTCAGCGGATTGATCAGCGGCTGGTTGGTCAGCGTGTTCCAGTACTGGTTGTACACGCACTGGTCGATCGCGATCGGAAAGAGCCCGCCCGCCGCCACGCCGCCCGGCGCGGCGAGCACCGCGATCGCGGTCGCGCTGCCGGACGCGCCCGGAATGCCGAGCAGCCCGCCGAGCAGCAGCGGAATCGAGCCGCCGTTCACGCCCGGCGCGCGCGACACGGTCACCTGGACCGCCGGCACGTCGTATTGGCCGGGCGTGATGGTCGTCGGCTGCATCGATGCGGGGTTGCGCGTCACGTTCCAGTACCCGGTCGTCACCGTGCCGGTCGCGAGCGGCGCGCCTGCCGCCGCATTCTGCGCGATCACGCCGTTCGCCGCCGGCGCGGCCTGCGACCAGTTCAGCGCGCCGCCCGTGGGCGACATCATCGCGTCGGCCGCCGCGAGCGCGGCCGCGTCGGCGGCGTTCTGCAACTGGTTGCGCACCGTGGCCACCCACGCGATGTCGATCGCCAGTGCGCCGAACGACAGCAGCGGAATCAGGAACAGCAGGAAGAACAGCGCGACGGAGCCGCGCTCGCGCGTGGCGCCGATGCACGGCGTGCCGGCTGCGTCATTCATAGAACATCACCGAGCTGGCCGAGATCGTCACCGGGCCGGTCAGCGCGCTGAAGGCCGACCCCAGCACCAGCCCCGAATACGTGTAGGTCACCGTGACCGTCAGCGCGGTGCCGGCCGTCGTGCCGTTCGCCTGCGTCACGGTGATGGTCGGCGTCGTCGCGGTGCCGCCGGTGATGAGGCTGTTCTGCGTGTAGGTCGATGCGACGTTGGCGATCTGTGTCGGGGTCAGCATCGGCACGCGCAGCACGACGCCCGCGCGCGCGGCCTCGCGGCTCGCGTTCGTGATGACGGCCTTGTCGCACAGCAGCAGGCTCGTGTCGATGATGCCGATCAGCACCATCAGCAGGAACGGCAGCATCAGCACGAACTCGAGGGATACGACGCCGCGCGCGTGGCGGGCGCCCATCGCCTGGCGTGTCATCTTGCCGCCCCCGCGGCGGGCGGCAGCGCGTGCGGCTCGAGCGCGGCCCCCGTCGACGGTCGCGCGGTGGCGGGCGCCGGGCGCGACGCGAGTTGCGCGCGCACTGCCTCGTAGACGCGCAGATTGTCGGCCACCGCCGATGCGGGCAGATCCGCCGACAGCAGCTTCTTCGCCGAATCGGTGTTGCCGAGCACGCCATACGCGAACGCGAGGTTCTGGCGCGCCTGCCACGGCGCATCGGGCAGCCCGGCCACGTCGAGCAGCACGTTCACGCCTTCGCGCGGCCGGTTGCTCAGCACGAGCGACAGCCCGAGGTCGACGCGCAAGCCCTGCGCATCCGGATGCGCGCGCAGCGCATCGCGGTACACGGCCTGCGCGTCTTCGTGGCGGCCCTGCAGGTCGAGCACCGTGCCGAGCCCTTCCGCCGCGAGCGGCAGGTTCGGCTGCGCGGCCAGCAGCTCGCGGTAGCGCTGGGCGGCCTCGTCGAGCCGGCGCTGCCGCAACGCGACGCGCGCGAGCCCGACCTGTGGCCCGGGTTCCGCGGGTGCCTGCTGTCGTGCCTGCTCGTAGAGAATCCGCGCGCGCTCCAGATCGCCCGCGCGGTAGCTGACGTCGCCCAGCCCGAGGCGCGCCGGGAGCGAATCGGGATGCCGGGCGAGCACCTTCTCGTACAGCGTCGACGCGAGATCGACGTTGCCGCCGGCGAGCGCGCTGTCGGCAATGCGCAGTTCGGCCTGCGGGTCGTCGCTCTTGTGCGACAGCGCCGGCCGCGTCTGGATGCCGGGCGCGCAGCCGCCGGCCAGCACCGGCAACACCGCCGCGAATGCGAACGCACGGATCACGGATCGTGTCATTTGAATACCTCGAGCAGGCGAATCGCCGCCGGGCCCGCCGCGATCAGGCCGACCGTCGGCAGGATGAACAGCATCATCGGCAGCGTGATCTTCGGCGCGAGCTTCGCGGCCTGCTCCTCGAGCGCGACGATCTGCTCGGTGCGCTCGCTGCGCGACAGCGTTCGCAGCGCCTGCGTGATCGGCGTGCCGAAGCGCTGCGATTGCGTGAGCGTCGTGGCAAGCGAGCGCGCCGACGCAAAGTCGACGCGCGTCGCGAAATGCGTGAGCGCTTCGGATACGTTGCCGCTCAGCGTCAGCTCGTCCGCGCATACCGTCAGCTCGTCGGCGAGCGGCGGGCAGATGCGCTCGAGTTCGCGCGCGACGCGCCGCACGCCCGATACGAGGCTGTTGCCGGCCATCGTGCAGATCACGAGCAGGTCGAGGGCGTCCGGAAAGCATGCGGCGATGATCCGCCGGCGCCGCCGGATCATTGCGCCGAGCACGTATTCCGGCACGATCACGCCGATCACGAACGCGGCGATCATCGCCAGCGCCCGGATCACGACGTATTCGCCGAAGCGCGGAATGTACGGGCTGAACACGATCGCGACGCCCGCGAGCAGCACGCCGCAGCTCAGCTTGATGCCGATCATCGAGGACACCGCACGCCGCTCGCGAAAGCCCGCGCGCGTCAGCTGCAGCGCGAGCTTCACTCGCTGCATCGGGTCGAGCACGGGCAACCGCTCGCCAAGTTGCGCGAGCCGCCGCGTCAGGTCCTGACGCACCTCGCCCGGCTGCAGCCGCCCCGCCACCAGCGACAGCGGACGTTGCCCGGCCGCCTGCTGCACGCGCTCCGCGATCCGCCGGCGCGTGCCGCCGCCGGGCGTCGCGAGCGCCGCCGCGACGCACGCGAGCAACAGCAACAATTCGAGGCCGCGGGCGGCCAGCATCGACATCGTCATCGCGCGGTATCCAGTTTCGAAATCTTGTGAATCGTCAGCAGTCCGATCGTCAGCAGCACCGCGGCGATCGTCAGCATCACGCGTCCGGCATGCGTGTCGAACAGCAGCATCACGTACGCGCGGTTCACGAGGAACAGCGCGCCGATCATCACGAACGGCACCGCCGAAATGATCTTCGTCGTGATCCGCCCCTCGGCGGTCAGCGCGCGCGTTTTCAGGCGGATGTCGCGGCGCGTGCGGATGATGCTCGACAGCTCGTCGAGCGTCTCGCCGAGGCTGCCGCCGGTCTCGCGCTGCAGCAGCAGGTAGACGGTGAAGAACGAGAAATCCGCGATCATCAGCCGGTCTGCCGCGTGCGTCAGCACGTCCTTCAGATCCGCGCCGACGCGCAGGCTGTCACCCATCGAGCGAAAGGTCGAGCGCACCGGCTCCGCCGCGCTGTCGCCCACCGTGCTGATCGCCTGCGTGACCGGAATGCCCGCGCGCACCGCCCGCACGATCAGGTCGATCGCGTCCGGGAACGCTTCGAGAAAACGCAGCCGGAACCGCTCGACCAGCGCGCGATAGCTGGCGCGCATCGCCACCAGCGGCAGCCCGACGTAGATCAGCGGATGGAGCGCGTGCGGCAACGCGACGAGTTGCACCACCACGATCGCGGCAATCGCGCCGGCGATCGTGCCGGCGACGACGATCCGCATCCCGCGTTCGCCGCCAACCGCCCGCACGCGCGTCACGTAGCGCTGCAGCCACGCGCGCGCGCGGCTTTGCCGCCGCGGCAGGTTGAACAGCGCGATGCCGGGTGCAGCGGCCGCACCGGCTTCCCGGCCCGCCAGCGACGGCGCAAGGTGCCGCATCCGCTCGCGAATGCGCTGCTCCGGCGTGTGGCGCGCACGGTCCAGCCACGCGGACAGCGCGAGGCCCGCCGCGAGGATCACGACGAAGGCGCCGAGCGCGAGCAGGTCCGCGGTGCTCATTGCCGGAAGACCTCGGAGAGCGCGTCCTCGACGCCGTAGTACGCGGCGCGCGGCGCGAACGCCGGCCGCAGCGACGACGCCTCGAACACGCCTTTCACCACGTCCCGCGTGGTGTCGCCTTCCTGGCGGAACGCGAACAGGTCCTGCGTGATCACCACCTCGCCTTCCATTCCGACGATCTCGGTGATCCGGGTCACGCGGCGCACGCCGTCGCGCATCCGCTCGACCTGCACGAACAGGTGCACGGCGCTCGCGATCTGGCGCCGGATCGACAGCAGCTGCAGGTTCGCGTTCGCCATCATCACCATGCTTTCGAGCCGGCTGATCGCGTCGCGCGGCGAGTTCGCATGGATCGTCGTCATCGAGCCGTCGTGCCCGGTATTCATCGCCTGCAGCACGTCGAACGCTTCCGCGCCGCGGATTTCGCCGAGGATGATGCGGTCGGGCCGCATCCGCAGCGCGTTGCGCACGAGGTCGCGCTGCGAGATCCCGCCGAGGCCTTCCGTATTCTCCGGCCGCGTTTCGAGACTGACCACGTGCGGCTGCAGCAGTTGCAGCTCGGCCGCATCCTCGATCGTCACGATCCGTTCGTGCTCCTCGATGTGTTGCGACAGCGCGTTGAGCAGCGTCGTCTTGCCCGACCCGGTGCCGCCGGAGATCACGATGTTCAGCCGGCACGCGCACGCGATCTTCAGCACCTGCAGCATCCCGTGCGAGATGTTGCCCTGATGCGCCATCCGCGCGAGCGTGATGTCGCGCTTCGCGAACTTGCGGATCGAGATCGACGCGCCGCGCATCGCGATCGGCGGCAGGACCACGTTCACGCGGCTGCCGTCGGCAAGACGCGCGTCGACCATCGGGCTGCTCTCGTCGACGCGGCGCCCGACCGCCGCCGCGATCCGCTGCGCGACGCTCGTCACGTGCGCGTTGTCGCGAAACTTCAGCGGCGTGAGTTCGAG
This sequence comes from Burkholderia sp. SCN-KJ, assembly GCF_024656005.1. NCBI lineage: Bacteria > Pseudomonadati > Pseudomonadota > Betaproteobacteria > Burkholderiales > Burkholderiaceae > Burkholderia > Burkholderia sp. SCN-KJ. Next base: position 94,811 of record NZ_JANKOG010000022.1, on the reverse strand, counting down.
CCGGCCCGCGCGCTCGACGTACACCTGGTCGGGGCCGTTCACGAGGATGTCGGAGACGGTGTCGTCGGCGAGCAGCGGCTCGATCGGCCCGACGCCGAACATGTCGTTCAGGATCGCGTCGACGATCAGCACCTGCTCGCCCGCCGTGATCTTCAGGCGCTCGCGCTCGACCGTGTGCGCGGCCACCTGCTCGATGCCCGCGCGCACTTCGTCGCGCGTCTTCATCAGCGCCGCCGACATGTTCATCGACGAGAACACCGCGGTGCGAATCGCGTCGAACTTGCCGGAACGAATCAGCGCCTCGTGGGTATCGGCCACCGCAAGCCCGCGCGCGGACGCGGGCGCCTGGCTCGCTGTCGGGACCGGTGTCGTCGCGTCGTCGCGCGGCGCGGCAGGAGTAGCCGCCGGCCCGGGCGCAGGCGTCGGCCGTTTGCGGGTACCGAACGTCACGATCCTTTCCTCCATTTCACGAAGCGCGCGTACCACGGCTGCGCGACGGCCATCGATTCGCCGGTGATGCCGTTCGCGAGCAGTCGGATCTCGTCCAGGAAGCCGCGGCGTTTCGTGCCTTCGATCGGCTCGCCGAGGTTCTCGGCGACCGCGAGCGTCTGCGGCTCGTGCGGCAGCTCGCGCAGCCGCACGCCGCCGAATGCGTCCTCGAAGTCGGCCTGCGCGACGCGCCCCTTGACCGGCTCGAGCGGGTTGTTCAGCATCATCGACAGCAGCCGCTCGCCGGGCAGCTCCCTCACGAAGCGCGCAAGCCGGGCGGCTTCGTACGCGGCATGCACCGAGCGATCCGCGACGATATAGACGAGATCGGACACCGTCAGCGCATCCTCGAACAGTTTGCCGGCGCGGTTGCCCACGTCGAACAGCACGTAATGGAAGCGGTCCTTCAGCATCTCGACGAGCGACGCGATCGCATCGTCGCGCAGCGGCGCGTCGTCGCCATACGCCAGTTCGGCCGAGAGCACGTGCAGGCGGTCGCCCTTCGTGACGAACATGCGGTCGAACAACGCGTCGTCGGGACGCTGTTCCATGTTCAGCAGTTCGATCAGTCCGTTGTTGCTCGACAGCCCGAGCATCGAGTTCGCGCCGCCGCCGTGCAGGTTCAGGTCGACGTATGCCACGCGGCGGCGCTTCTCGCCCGCCAGGCAGCGCGCGAGACTCACCGCGACCGTCGTCGTGCCGACGCCGCCGCGCGCGCCGACGAAGCTGACGATCTTGCCGGTGCGCACCTGCACGACCGATTCCGTCGCGGTCAGCGCGCGCCGCATCAACTCGACGGTCAGCGGCTTCACGATGTAGTCCTGCACACCGATGCCGAGCAGGTTGCGGAACAGCCCGACGTCGTTCTGCGTGCCGATCGCGACCACCCTCACGGACGGATCGCACACGTCGGCGAGCCGCATCAGGTCGGACACCGGCAGCACCGAATCCGACACGTCGACGATCAACTGGCGCGGCGAGCGCTCGTGCTGCTGCAGCAGCCGGATCGCGTCGTCGCAGTTGCCCGGCTGCACGTGGGCGCGCGTGATCGACAGGTCCTGGGCGACGCGGCGGATCACGTCTTCGCTGCCGGCATCGGACACGACCGCGATGAGATCCGCCGCACCGGCTGCGGCGGCGCGCTTGGCATTCTGGCGATCGAGGACGTTCATGGGCGGCATCGCGATGGGCATCGGGAGCGGGTCAGTGGCCGGGCGAGCCGGTCGTCGTCAGTGTCTTGTCCGGAACCGGCTGCTTCACGCGATCCTCGACGTAGCGGCGCACCGCGTCGGCGGCGACTTGCGCATCGGCGCCGCCGTACGGCACGGGCGCGACCAGGTCTTCCGGCCGCGCGAGCATCGTCGCGAGATTCGTGTAGGTCGCGCAGCCGAACGGCACGCCGGGCCGCCCGAACCCCGCATCGACGAGATGCGACGGCTGCATCAGCTTCGCGCAGTCGGGCGGCACCGCGTGCACGCCGTCGAAGCCGATCGCGCGCGCATCGGGCAGGTTGAGCGGCGGCGGCGCCGAGAAGCAGCCCGCAAGCACCAGTGGCGGCAAGGCGGCGACGATGGTTCGAACTCGCATGCGCGCTCCTCCGGTCAGTACACGAAGCCCGCGGCGCCGACGAGGCGCGGCGTGTCGCCCGTCAGCAGGTCGAGCCCGAGATTGCGCTGGATCGCGAACTCGAGATCGCTGCTCGGCCGCGCGACGGTGTCGAGCGCCTGCTCGAGCTGGCCGGGGCCGGTCGGCTGCACGATGTACGGCGTCACGATCACGACGACCTCGGTCTTGTTGTCCTGGAAGTTCTTCGACGAAAACAGCCGGCCGATGATCGGCAGCCGGCCGAGCCCCGGCACCTGCGCCACGGTATCCGCCGTCTGGCTCTGCAGCAGCCCGCCGATCGCGAAGCTCTGCCCGCTCGACAGCTCGACCGTCGTCTCGACGCGCCGCACCGAGAGCCCCGGCACCCTGACGCTGCCGGTCGTCACGCTGTTGTTCGAATCGACCTCGCTCACCTCCGGGCGCACCTTCAGGCTGATCCGATTGTCGGCGAGCACGGTCGGCGTGAAGTCGAGCGACACGCCGAACGGCTTGAACTCGACCGTGATCGCGCCTGTGTTGCCGGCCTGCGCGACCGGAATCGGAATTTCGCCGCCCGCGAGAAAGCTCGCGGTCTGGCCGGACATCGCGGTGAGATTCGGCTCCGCGAGCATCGTGATCAGGCCTTCCTGATCGAGCGCGTCGAGCACGACGTCGATCGACCAGCGCCCCGCGCGGAAGCCGCCGAGCACCGAATACGCACCGGTCGGCGACAGGTTGAACACCTTGGTCGTCGGATCGAACAGCGTGCGGCCGCTGAGCAATCCGCCGAAGAAGTTGCCGGCCGAGCCGAGCGAGCTCCAGTTGATGCCGAGCTGCTGCGTGACGTTGCGGCTCACCTCGGTCACGCGCACGCGCAGGTTCACCTGGATCGGGCGCGATAGCGTGAGCCGGTTGACGATCTTTTCCTTGTCGTTGATGTAAGGCGCGAGCGACTGCATCACGGCGTCCGCGTCGGCCGCGCTCGGCACCTTGCCCGACACCATCAGCGAGCCCGGCGCGCCGGACACCGACAGCTTCAATTGCGGAAAGCGGCTGTCGAGCACCGCCTGCAGCGACGCGGTGTCGACCTGCACGATCACCGTGCGGCGCAGGATCGGCCGATGGTTCGCGCCGAGTGCGATCAGCGTGGTGGTGCCGGCCTTCTTGCCGAACACGAACACGGTGCGCGGCGACGGCACCTGGATGTCCGCGATGCTCGGGTCCGCGACGAACATCGCGGTCGCGGGTTCGGACAGCGACAGCATCTCGCCCTTGCCGGTCGCGATCGACAACGCCGCGCCGGCGTCCGCCGCGCTCGCGCGCTGCGCGAGTGCGACGCCCGGCGCGACGATGCAGGCCAGGCACCAGAAAGCGATCCAACGAACCATGCGCACCATGCGTGTTCCCGTCAAATGCCGGCCGCCGGGCGGCCGGCCCGAATCGTCACTGCTCACTGCGGCGCCACGATCCGTGGCGCCTGCGCCGTCGCATCCGCGGCGACATTGCCGCCCGGGGGCGCCGCGGGCGCCGCCGGCGCAACCAGCGTGCCCAACCAGCCCGACGGCAGCGGCGGCAGGCCCGGCGTGCCGGTGCCGCTGCCGCTGCCGTGCGACCCGTCGTCGACCGACGAGCCGCGATAGATCACGACCGTATTGCCCTGCGGCGCCGGCCGCGTGCCGGCGTCCGTTCTCGCGGGCGGCGCCAGCTGCGCGCGGCGCGCCGCGCGCGACACGTCGCCGGCCCACACCGGCGGCGTATCGGGCTCCGCTTCGTCGCCGCCCGCCGCCTGCCGGCGATCGCTCGTCGCGAAACTGCGCAGCGACAGCGACAGCGAGCCGAGGCGCGTCGCGACCAGCACGACCTGCGCGGTGCGCGGCGCGACCTCGAGCGTGACCGTGCGCGCGCGGGCCGGCACGTCCGGCGCACTCGCAGGCGTCTTGGTACGCTGGAATTCCGAGCCGACCGCGAGCACGCGCGCGCGCCGCACGACCGTCTCCGCTTCGAACGTGCCGGGCGTCGTCGCGGAGCCGCCGATCTCCTGCGTGAGCACCACGTCGACGAAGTCGCCCGGCTGGATCAGCCCCGCGTTGCCCGACACGTCGTCGACCGGCACCGAGATCGCGCGCATGCCGGGCTGCAGCGCGGCCGCGAGAAAATCCGGCGCGGCGCCCGGAATCACGTTGTCCGCCCGGATCGGCGCGCCGGCGTCGACACGGTTGCGCAGCAGCGCGCCTTTCAGGTCCGCGCCCGGTTGCGACTCGACGAACGCACCGGCCGGCACCTGCGTGCGCGGCATGCGCTTCCACGCGAGATCGTTGTCGCGCAGCAGCAGCCCTTCGGGCAGGTCCGCCGCCGCGACGCGCACGCGCACCTCGGCCGCTTCGCCGGGCACCGGCGGCGTCGACGCGGCGACATACAGCTGGCGCAGGATGAACGCGCCGATCGCGGCAGCGATGATCAGCACGGTCATTCTCAGGGGTTTGGGCATGGCGGCGTGCGTCCCCGGTCTAGGCAAGCGAAACCGCGTGAGGGAACGGCGCCCAGACGGCCAGCGCCCCGCCGAGCGCGAGCGCGATCCCGTACGGCACGCCGCGCGTCGCGATCGTCCGCGCCGGCGCGGCGCGACGCTGCCATGCGACGGCCGCGAGCGCGGCGAGGCCGCACGCGGCGCCGCTCGCACCGACGAGCGTCAACACCGGGAACGCGAGCGCCGGGCCGGCCCACAGGAATACCGCCGCCGCGAGCTTCACGTCGCCGCCGGCGATCCAGCCCGCGTGACGCAGGCCGGCGAACAGCAGCAGCATCGCCGCGGCGGTCGCCACGTGACCGGCGAGGTGCGCGAGCCCTTCGCGCGCGAGTGCCGCCGCGACGAAATACAGCATCGCGAACGCCAGCACCGCGCGATTGGACAGGCGCCGCGCGCGCACATCCTGCGTCGCGAGCGACACCAGCACGAGCGTCGCCGCCGACTGTACGAGAAAGAGCATCGGAGAGCCGTCCGTCGGCGCGCCCCGGCTGGATACGTCGTACCGCTGCGGATCCGTGTGTTCGTCGGCGGCGCGCGGGTTCAGGAGATCAGATCAACGCCGTGACCTTGTTGATCAGCGCGGTGAACACGGCCGGCAAGCCGCCGGACGAGCTGCTGAGGATCACCCCGACCGCCGCCAGTGCGACCACGACGATGCCGGCCAGAACCGCGTACTCGAGCGAGCTGACGCCGCGTTCATCGCGCAGCAAGGTCTTGACGTATTGCAGCATGACAACCTCCGTGTGACGGGGTCGGTGATCGACCGTTGAGTGAAAAGAAGCGGCGCTGCTTCGGTGGCACGCACGGCGTTTTCGCCCATTCATGACTCATGCGGCAGCCCTGTCGTCGGGCCATGCGCATCCCCCGGAATCCATTCGATCGCTGCAACGCGCGATGGTCGGCACGGAATCCGCCGCTACTTGCGCGCTTGTTACATAGCTGCATTGGCACAATGCAATTCTCACTGATTCGTCTAGGGTATAGACAATTTTTTTGGCGATTTCAAATTATTTAGCGTCGGAGTGCATTTATGGGCCGGCGCCCTTCAGCGATGAAATTCGCGCATGCCATTTGCCGCTTTTCAGCATGATGCAGCAAGCCCGGTGCGGCGTGCAGTAAGAATGTCAACACCGGGAGGCATCGTTGCCGACGCCGTTGCAATTCGATGATTTTTATTCAGTTTTCCGATATGCCACGTGATTTACCTGCCCGAACTTGAAACGAACTCCCGCGTGCGTTTCCCGGCATCTTTTTCGTACGCGCCGGCATGATCCGGAAAATTTTGCGCATCCGATCGCATTGCCCGATCCGGATTGGCGCCGCTGTCACCGACGCTCGATTCGCCGCCGCTCGGCGAGCGCGATCCGCACGCCGAGCTCGCCCGTCTCGCCATTTCCAATCGGCGCCGCGCGTGATTTGCCAACCCGAAACGCGGCGATAAGCATAGTTCAAATCGTTGCTTGTCCCGCGCCGGAGGCGTCCTCCAGAATGGTTCGACACCCGCCGGCCCGATTTCGACTCCTCACCATCCGACGCACCATGATCGACCGATTCCCGTCTCCACTGCGCCTGCTGCGATCGCTGCTGATCGCGTCCCTCGTCGCGTTGCCCGCTGCCGCCGCGCACGCCGACAAGCCCGCCACGATCCGCATCGGCGTCGCCCAGCAGGGCACCGGCGATCCGCCGACCTTCGGCGGGTCGAGCGCGGCCACCGCGCAGTTGCAGCAACTCGTCGAAAAGGAATTCGCGGCCGACGGCATCAAGGTGCAGTGGCTGTTCTTCAAGGGCGCGGGCCCGGCCGTCAACGAGGCGATCGCCAACAAGGCGCTCGACTTCGCCTACCAGGGCGACCTGCCGGCCGTGCTCGCGCGCTCGAACGGCATCAGGACGCGCCTGCTGCTCGCCGCGAGCGTGCGCTCGGGCGTGAAGATCGCGGTGCCGCCCGACTCCGGCATCCGCTCGATCACCGACCTGAAGGACCGCCGCGTGTCGATCTTCCGCGGCACGAACCTGCAGCTCGTCGCCGACAACGCGCTCGCGAAGAACGGCCTCGGCGAACGCGACCTGCGCGTGATCAACCTCGACTCCGCGAGTTCGCTCGCCGCGCTCGCGTCGAAGGGCATCGACGCGTCGGTGGGCGACTATCAGCTGTACAAGCTGCGCGACGCGGGCCTCGCGAAAATCATCTACGAATCGCAGAACGACGGCCCGCAGTACACGCGGCAGACCCACCTGCTCGTGCTCGACGACTTCGAGCGCGCGCATCCGGACATCGTGCAACGCGTCGTCAACGCGCTGGTCAAGGGTGCGCAATGGTCGTCCGACGAAGCGAACCGCGATGCGCTGTTCAGGCTGTGGGAAAAAAGCGGCGTGCCGTATACGTCGTGGCAGGCCGACTACGCGAACCAGCGCCTGAAGGACCGCCTGTCGCCGCTGATCGATCCGTTCCTCGTCGCGCGCTACAAGGCCGTCGCGCAGGACGCGCTGAAGCTGAAACTGATCCGCCAGCCGGTCGACGTCGACGGCTGGTTCGAGCCGAAGTACCTCGACAACGCGTTGCGCGCGCAGCACCTCGAGCACTACTGGCCGCGCTACGACGCGGCCGGCAAGCCCCTCTCCTGACCCGGACCCGCCCGATGAGCGACACCGCGATCCCGATTCCGTCGTCCGATTCGCACGCGCGCGCCGCGCCGTCCCGCGCGGCGGCCGTGAAGCGCGTGGCGTGGCTGCTCGCGCCGTGGGCGCTGCCCGCGCTGCTGTTCGTGTTGTGGACCGTCGGCAGCGCGCGCGGCTGGATCGCACCGCAGATCCTGCCGCCGCCCGCGCACGTCGCCGACTCGCTCGCCGAGCTCGCGGCCAGCGGCGATCTCGCGCGCCACACGCTGATCAGCCTGCAGCGCGTGCTGGTCGGCTTCGCGGCCGGCACGCTGCTCGGCTTCGCGACCGGCGCGGCGCTCGGCCTGTCGCGCACGCTCGAAGCCTACGTGCTGCCCGGCTTCAACGCGCTCGTGCAGATTCCCGTGCTCGGCTGGCTGCCGTTCCTGCTGCTGCTCGTCGGCGTCGGCGAGCCGCTGAAGTACCTGCTGATCGCGCATGCAGCGCTCGTCCCCGTGACGATGAGCACGCTGCAGGGGTTCCGCCAGGCGCCGCCCGCGCTCGACGAAGCCGCGCGCGTGTTCGGCTATACGCGCCGCCAGCGCATCGTCCACGTCGTGCTGCCGGCCGCGATCCCGACGCTCGCGACCGGCGTGCGGCTCGCATTCACGAAATCGTGGCTCGCGCTCGTCGTCGTCGAACTCGTCGCGTCGTCGGAAGGGCTCGGCTACCTGATCGTGTATGGGCGCCAGCTGTTCCAGCTCGATCTCGTGATGGCGGCGGTGATCGTGGTCGGCACGGTCGGCCTCGCGATCAACCGGCTGCTCGACGCGCTCGAAGCACGGCTGCGCCGCGGCGTGCCGTCCGCATTCCGCGGTTGAACCCGATTCAAGGATTCTCTTCCCATGCAGCTTGACGCCACGTCCGCATCGGACGCCCCAGCGCCCGCCGCCAGGATCGCCCGTCGCTTTCCCGTGCCCGACTGGCGCGGTTTCGTCCTGCCGCTTGCCACGCTCGCGCTCTGGTGGGCCGTCTCGTCCGCGCACCTCGTCAAGAGCGGGCTGCTGGTCGGCCCGGCCGACGTGCTGCACACCGCGTGGACCCAGACGACCAGCGGCGCGCTCGCGCGTGCATTGTCGGCATCGCTCGCGCGCGAAGCGTGCGGCTTCGCGATCGGCGCGACCGGCGGCCTGCTGCTCGGCACCGCGCTCGGGCTGTCGCGCGTCGCCGCGCGCATGGTCGGCCCGAGCTTCGACACGTTCAAGCAGATCTCGCTGTTCGCGTGGATTCCGCTGATTTCCGTCTGGTTCGGCCTCGGCGACGTCGCCAAGGTCGTGTTCCTGTCGCTCGCCGCGCTGCTGCCGGTCGCCGCGCATACGTGCGACGGCATTCATGCGGTGCCGCGCACGTACGTCGACGTGGCCCGCGCGCTGCGTTATTCGCGGCTTCAGCTGGTGCGCCACGTGATCCTGCCCGCTGCGCTGCCGTCGATCTTCACCGGGCTGTATCTCGGCCTCATCTACTCGTGGCTCGCGACGCTCGGCGCCGAGTACCTGCTCGTCGCGGGCGCCGGGATCGGCAACACGCTGATCGACGGCAGCGAGCAGTTCCGGATGGATCTCGTGCTGTTCGGGATCATCGTCGTCGGCGTGACCGGCTGGGCGCTGAACGCGCTCGCGCGTGCGATCGAGCGCAAGGTGCTGGCCCGGCGCGGCGAGCGGCGCCGCTGATCGCCCTCTTCCTTCCCGTTGCTTCCCTTTCCGCCATGACGACTCTCGCTTCCGATTCGCTCGATATCCTCCACGTGAGCAAACGCTATGCGCAACGCGGCGCGTCGCTCGCCGTGCTCGACGACGTGTCGCTGCACGTGCGTGCCGGCGAGTTCGTCACGATCGTCGGCGCGAGCGGCTGCGGCAAATCGACATTGCTGCGCCTGATCGCCGGGCTCGATACCGACTACGCGGGCGAAATCCGCGCCGGCGACGAAACGGTGCGCGACACGTCGCTGCAGCGCGGGATCGTGTTCCAGGATCACCGGCTGTTCCCGTGGCTGACGGTTGCGCAGAACGTCGAGGCCGCACTGCGCAATGCGCCGCTCGACGCACCGGCCAAACGGCGCGCGGTAGCCGAGCACATCGCGCTCGTCGGGCTGAACGGCTTCGAGCATGCGTACCCGAACCAGCTGTCGGGCGGCATGGCGCAACGCGTCGCGATCGCGCGCGGCCTCGTGAATCGCCCGCGCGTGCTGCTGCTCGACGAACCGTTCGGCGCACTCGATGCACAGACGCGCGCGCGGATGCAGAACGAACTGCTGCGCATCTGGGAACAGGAACGCATCACGATGGTGCTGGTCACGCACGACGTCGACGAAGCCGTGTATCTCGGCGATCGCGTCGTCACGATGGCGCCGCGCCCGGGGCGCATCGAGCGCATCCTCGACGTCGCGTTGCCGCGGCCGCGCCGGCGCGACTCGCCGGAATTCGCGCGGCTGCGCGACGCGGTGCTCGCCGATTTCGACGATCTCGAACCGCCCGGCAACGGCGGCAGCGGCAGCCGGGCAAACCGTGACGAGGCGCTCGATACGCACCGGATCGGCGAATGGCGGCTCGCGTGGTGATGCGCTCACGCGGCGGGCCCGATGCCGTGCCCGAAACGCTCAGCATGCCGACACATATCGATCATCACGGCGCGCGCTAAGGTTGTGACGATTCATCGGTTCCGGTTCCGCGCGGTCCCTGCTTGAATGGAGACTCGACCGACCCGACCCAGGAGACTCCCGATGTCCGAAGTCCAGCACGCCGCTCACCCGTCATCGCATGCTTCGCACGCCGCCGCGCCGCGCACGGCCGCCGTCCCGCTTCAGCTTCGCCAGGTCGCCGGCCGGATCGGCGCCGAAATCGCCGGTGTCCGGCTGTCGGGCACGCTCGACGATGCGACGTTCGACGCGATCCAGGCCGCGCTGCTGCGCCACAAGGTGCTGTTCTTCCGCAACCAGGGCCATCTCGACGACACCGCGCAGGAAGCCTTCGCGCGCCGCTTCGGCGAGACGGTCGCCCACCCGACCGTGCCCTCCGTCGACGGCAGCGCGCACCTGCTCGAACTCGATTCCGCGCACGGCGCGCGCGCCAATTCGTGGCATACCGACGTGACGTTCGTCGACGCGTACCCGAAGGTGTCGATCCTGCGCGCGGTCGTGATTCCGCCGTTCGGCGGCGACACCGTGTGGGCCAACACGGCGGCCGCATACACGCATCTTCCCGAGTCGCTGCGCGCGCTCGCCGACACGCTGTGGGCGGTGCACACGAACGCGTACGACTACGCGTCGACGCACGTGCATGCCGACGACACGCAACTGAAGCGCTACCGCGAAGTGTTCACGTCGACCGTCTACGAAACCGAACATCCGGTCGTGCGCGTGCATCCGGAGACCGGCGAGCGCACGCTCGTGCTCGGACACTTCATGCAGAAGATCAAGGGGCTGTCGTCGCAGGATTCCGCCCATCTGCTGCAGGTGCTGCACGAACACGTGACGCGCCTCGAGAACACCGTGCGCTGGAACTGGCAGCAAGGCGACGTCGCGATCTGGGACAACCGCGCGACGCAGCACTACGCGATCAACGACTACGGCGATGCGCGCCGCGTCGTGCGTCGCGCGACCGTGCACGGCGACGTTCCGGTCGGTATCGACGGCCGCCGCAGCGTCGTGCTGAAGGGGCCGGGCGCGACGCTGCAATGACGTTCGCCGCACGGTGGCGGTGGAAGCCGCCGCCGTGCCGGCGCCACCCTGCATTCCCGCCTTCCCGACCGGAGGATCCGACCATGACCTTCCCGCCACCGGGCCGACGCTTGCATGCGCAACGATGTCGCCGTCCGTCCGCCCCGTTCACTTCCGCCAGGAGCGTCGCATGAGCGCCCTACCCGTACCCGCCGCCCAGCCGGTCGACGTGATCCCGCTGTCCGCCCACATCGGCGCGGAGATCCGCGGCATCGACCTCACCCAGCCGCTGACCACGCCGCAGATCGCCGCGATTCGCGCCGCGCTGCTGAAATGGCGCGTGATCTTCTTCCGCGAGCAGTTCCTCACGCACGAGCAGCATGTCGCGTTCTCCGCGCAGTTCGGCGAGCCGACCGTCGGCCACCCGGTGTTCGGCCACGTCGACGGTCATCCGGCCGTCTATTCGATCGCGAAGCATCGCAAGGCGACGCGTTTCGAAGGCGAGCCGGTACGCCGGCCGTGGACGGGCTGGCACACCGACGTGACGGCCGCCGTCAATCCGCCGTGGGCGTCGATCCTGCGCGGCGTGACGATTCCGCCGTACGGCGGCGACACGCACTGGACCAACCTCGTGCGCGCCTATGAAACGCTGTCCGCACCGCTGCGCGACTTCGTCGACGGCTTGCGCGGCATCCATCGCTTCACGCCGCCGCCCGGTGCGCGCGCGACCGGCGCATTCGACGAAGCCGTCGAGCGCCGCCCGCTCGTGACCGAGCATCCGCTGGTGCGCGTGCATCCGGAGACTGGCGAACGCGCGCTGTACGTGAGCCCGAGTTTCCTGAAGTCGATCGTCGGGCTGACGCCGCGCGAGAGCCAGGCCCTGCTCGAACTGCTGTGGGAACACGTGACGCGGCCGGAATTCACGATCCGCTTCAAGTGGGAGCCGCGCAGCATCGCGTTCTGGGACAACCGCGCGACCGCGCATCTCGCGCCCGTCGACATCTTCGATCTCGACTTCGATCGCCAGCTCTACCGCACGACGCTCATCGGCGACGTGCCGGTCGGCCCCGACGGCCGGGCGTCCGTCGCGCTCGAAGGCTCGCCGGTCGAGGCAGCGGCCGCGGTCGCGCTGAACTGACCGCCGTGTCGACAGCCGGCGCACCCGCGCCGGCTTCCTTGCCTCAATCCAGCCACACGCCGTCGAACCGGTGCCCGCCGAGCGGCGAGAACGTCAGCCCGTGCACGCGCTTCGAGATCGGCAGCGACACGATCGACGTCGCGATCGGCGTGAACGGCACCTGATCCTTGAAGACGACCTGTGCCTGCTCGTAGAGCGACGTGCGTTTCGCGACGTCCGAGTTCGTGCGCGCCGCGCTGACGAGCCGCTCGAAATCCGCGTTGCACCATTTCGCGAGATTGCTGCCGTGCACCGCCTCGCAGCCGAGCAGCGTGCCGAGCCAGTTGTCGGGGTCGCCGTTGTCGCCCGACCAGCCGTACAGGATCGCGTCGTGCTGCCCGTCGCGTTTCGCGCGGCGGTTGTATTCGCCCCACTCGTAGCTGACGATCTTCGCGCGCACGCCGATCTTCGCCCAGTCCTGCTGGATCAGTTGCGCCATCAGCTGCGCGTTCGGGTTGTACGGGCGCTGCACCGGCATCGCCCACAGCGTCAGGTCGAAGCCGTTCGGGAACCCCGCCTGCGCGAGCAGCGCCTTCGCGGCGGCCGGATCGCGCGGCGCATCCTTCAGGCGCGGGTTGTACGACCATTGCGCGGGCGGCATCGGGTTCGTCGCGATCGTCGCGTCGCCGTTGAACACGGTCTTGATGATCGCCGTCTTGTCGATCGCGATGTCGAGCGCGCGCCGCACGTCGACGCGATCGAGCGGCGCATGCTGCGTGTTGTACGCGACGAAGCCGACGTTGAAGCCCGTCCCCGAAAACAGCGTCAGCTTCGGATCGCGCCGCACCGTCTCGAGATCGGCCGGCCGCGGGAACACCGACACCTGGCACTCGCCGGCCGTGAGCTTCTGCAGGCGTGCGGCCGGATCGGGCGTGATCGCGAACACGAGATGCGCGAGCTTCACGTCGTCCGGCTTCCAGTAGTCGGGATTCGCGTCGTAGCGGATCACGGCGTCCTTCTGGTACGCGCGCAGCTGGAACGGCCCGGTGCCGACCGGGAACTGGTTGATGTCGGCTTCGCGATGGCGTGCCGTCAACTGCGACGCATATTCGGCCGACAGGATCGACGCGAACGCCATCGCGAGATTGCGCACGAACACGACGTCGGGCTGCTTCAGCACGAAGCGCACCGTATCGTCGTCGAGCTTTTCGATGCGCTCGATGTTGCGGTCGAACCCGAGGTCGCTGAAGTACGGGAAACTGACCGGATAGGCCTTGCGGAACGGATCGTCGGGATCAAGCATCCGGCGGAACGTGAACACGACGTCGTCCGCCTGGAACGGACGCGTCGGCTTGAACCACGCGGTCGTCTGGAACTTCACGCCGCGCCGCAGGAGGAACGTGTAGACGCGCTGGTCGGACGACACGTCCCAGCTCGTCGCGAGCGACGGCACGAGATCGAGCGTGCCGCGCTTGAACTGCACGAGCCCGTTGTAGACCGTGTACGTGCTCGCGTCGAAATCGGTGCTGGTCGTGTGCTGGCCCGGATCGAAGCCGGCCGGACTGCCTTCGGCGCAGTAGACGAGCGTCTTGCCGGCCGGCGCCGCGAACGCGTGCGTGACCGTGCCGGCGAGCAGCAGCGACGCGGCCACGCCACGCAGCACTGCAACGGCAACGGAGGTCTGCCGCGCACGATGCGCGGCCGATGAAACGAATGGAATCTTCATGGTGGCGGTCAGGGAAGGACTGTCATGCGAATGACGACCGCCGATCTTCGCGCGCCGCCCGCCGATCGCTTACCAATTAATTCCGCGTTGCTTATCGCCGCGGATGCATCCCGCTGCCGCCGCATGGAAACGTCCGCGCGAGCACCGCGGACATGCGTGCGGATGCCGCTGCAGCGGCCCGCCCCGCGTCGTGCATCGACGCCGTTCGCGGTCCATCCTTCCGGCCCCCTGCAGGTTCTCCGGAATGGGCGCATCGTATCGGTTGGTCAATGCCGGCAGCGGTGCGCGAGGACTCGCCCGGCGCACGCGTTCCGGCGCGGCGTGCCTGCCGGCGCGCCGCCCCTTCCTGGAGGACCCACGATGTCGCTCAACCCCGCTACGCCCTCTCGTCCCGTGAAGTCGCCGGGCCCCGATCATCCGATCACGATCGAACCGCACCCGTCGCGCGTCGTGGTCAAGGTGGCCGGCAAGATCGTCGCCGATACGCGCCGTGCGCTGGCGCTGCGCGAAGCCAGCTATCCGGCCGTGCTGTACGTTCCGCGCGAGGATGCCGACATGGCGCTGCTGCAACGCACCGACCATGCGACGTACTGCCCGTACAAGGGCGATTGCGCGTACTACTCGATTCCCGCCGGCGGCGAACGCTCGACCAACGCGGTGTGGACGTACGAGCATCCGAACCCGGCCGTCGAATCGATCCGCGCGCACCTCGCGTTCTATCCGGACCGTGTCGACGCGATCGAGGAAAGCCCGCTCGGCACCGATTGAGCGCGGCGGCACGCCGCCGCCCCTGCGTTCACGTATCGTCCGGCCGCTGATTTGCATATGCGGATTCATTGGTTGGCCGCCGGCCCGCGCGGCCGTATCGTCGTCCATCCGGCGCGGGCGCGGCCGGCCGCGCGCATCGACCGCATCCGGCTGCGTCCCGTGCCGATCGCGCCGCCAGCCCGCGCGACCCGTGAACCCGCCAGCAGGACGCCTCGATGAACGACCTACCGCACGCAGATCTTGAAACGACCCCGGCCAACCCGCGCCGCCGCCAGTGGCTGCACGGCGCGGCCGCTGGACTGGCCGGGTTCGCGCTCGGCCCGCTCGCGGGCATGCCTGCACGGGCCCAGGGCAGCGACAAGCGGCTGCGCATCGGTTTCCAGAAATACGGCAACTTCGTCATACTCAAGGCGCGCGGCACGCTCGAGAAGCGGCTCGCAAGCCAGGGCGTGGCGGTCCAGTGGCTCGAATTCCCGGCCGGCCCGCAATTGCTCGAGGGGCTGAACGCCGGCGCGATCGACGTCGGCACGGTCGGCGAAACGCCGCCGATCTTCGCGCAGGCCGCGGGCGTCGATTTCGTCTACATCGGCAACGAACCGCCCGCGCCGCACGGCGAGGCGATCGTCGTGCTGCCCGATTCGCCGATCCGCACCGTCGCGCAGCTGCGCGGCAAGAAGGTCGCGTTCAACAAGGGTTCGAACGTCCACTACCTGCTCGTGAAGGCGCTGGAGCATGCGGGCCTCACGTATGCCGACATCCAGCCGATCTACCTGACGCCCGCCGACGCGCGCGCCGCGTTCGTGCAGCGCAACGTCGACGCGTGGGTGATCTGGGATCCGTACCTGGCCGCGGCCGAACGGCAGCTCGGCGCACGCGTGGTCGCGGACGGCGACGGGCTCGTGCGCAACACGCAGTACTACCTCGCCGCGCGCAAGTATGCGGCCGCGCAGCCGCAGGTGCTGCGCACGCTGCTCGAGGAAGTCGACGCGGTCGATCGCTGGGGGCGCGACCATGTTCCGGAAGTCGCCGCGCAACTGTCGCCGCTCGTCGGCCTCGACGCGCCGACGCTCGAAGTCGCGCTCAAGCGTGCCGGCTACGGCGTGCAGCCCGTCACCGATGCGACGCTGGCGTACCAGCAGGGCATCGCCGACGCGTTCAGCACGCTGAAGCTGATTCCCGGCAAGGTGACGGTCGCCAACGCGCGCTGACGCACCGCTGCCGCGACGCGTTACGGCGCACGCGTCGCGCCGATCCGCCGCCATTCGTCGTAATCGGTGACGAGACCCGCGTCGTCGACCGCGATATCGGCCGCATACGCGCCGCTCTCGTAGCGGTACACGTGCTCCGCCGTGCGCGCATAGCGCTGCTCGCCGCGCACGATCTCGAACGACGGAAAACGCAGCCACGCGGTACGAATGACGGCCGATGCGCCGACCGCCAGCCCGAGACGCCGGATCGGCAGCGTATTGGTCGACGGACTGAAGCCGAGATCGATGTCGGTCGCGCCCGCGAGGGCCGCCGCTGCGCCGCCGTCGATCGTCCAGTGCCCCGCGTCGCATTCGATCGCGAGTTGCCGGGGCGGCGCGGCGCCGAGCCAGTATGTCACGCGCACCGAGCGCGTCAGCCAGTCGGCGCCGCATACGATCGCATAGTCGAAGCGAAACGGCGTGCCGTCGAGCGCGCCCGCCACCGTTCCCGACAGATCGATGCCCGCACGCGTCTCGGCGAGCCGGCACCATTCGGCCGCCTGCCAGGTCTGCGCGATCTGCCATGCGACGCAGCGCGTGCGCGCCGCTTCGTCCCGTTGTGTCATGTCGGCTCCCGTCGATCGCATGAGCCGGATTTTCGCTCACGGCGTCGATGATCTCACGGCCTTTGTCTGGCGCGTGCCTTCGTACCGATACCGAGTATCGGCTCGTCGCGCACCTTCGGTACCGGTCCTGCTTTGGTACCATCACCGCTCGGCATCACCCGAACCGGACAAGGGGCCTGATTTCATGGATTTGCTGGCGACGATGCGCATCTACGTGAGGGTCGTCGAGCGCGGCACGATGTCGGGCGCGGCACGGGATCTGGACATGGGCCAACCGGCCGTCAGCGAGCGCATCGAAAAGCTCGAAAAACGGCTCGGCACACGTCTGCTGATGCGCAGTGCGCGTACGCTCACGTGCACCGACGAAGGCCGCATTTTCTACGAACACAGCAAGGCGCTGCTCGAAGCGGCCGAAGCGTCGATCGCCTCGGTATCGAAAACGGAAAACACGCTCGGCGGCACGATCCGGCTCGCCGCGCCGCAATGCTTCGGCGAAGTCGTGATTCCGCAGGCGCTGATGCATATCCGCACCGCGTATCCGCAACTGCACATCGACCTGGTGCTGAACGACAACATCGTCGATCCGGTCACGGAAGGCGTCGACATCTCGATCCGCCTCGGCCAGCTCGACGACGGCGGATTCGTCGCGCATCCGCTCGGCCAGGTCGACCGCGTGCTCGTGGCCGCGCCCGCCTATCTCGACCGCCACGGCCCGATCGACACGAAGGCCGATCTGGCGAACCACCCGTTCATCCGCGTCAAGGGCATCTTCGCGAACGAGCAGTTGCCGCTGCAGAGTGAAGACAAGACGCTCGAATACGCGCGGATCCAGACGGTGATGACGACGAGCCACTGGCGCCCGATGTTCGACACGATCCTGGCCGGCGGCGGCATCGGCGTCGTGCAGGCGCCGGCCTGCGCCCATGCGCTCGCGCACGGCAAGCTCGTCGAGATCCTGCCGCAATACACGATCCCCGCATTCGCGCTCAACGCGCTGGTCCAGGCGCAACGGCCGCTGCCGCCGCGCGTGCGGGTCGTCGTCGATCTGCTGAAGAAGGAGATTCCGGCGCTTTTGGACAGAAGCAAACCCTGAGCGCGCACAGCCGCCCGAGCGGTACCGTCTGCTTTCCGGATAACCGGAGCCTCGCCTCGAAACCCGTCCGTCGATTCGATCCGATTCGATTCCATGCGGCCACGCGTTTGCCGGCGCCGTCGCGTCGTTGCCCGTGCAGCCGCCACGCAGTCACGCGCGCCGCATCACCACGCCTGCCGATAGATCGCCAGCGCGTCGGCTTCCGTCACCTCGCGCGGATTGTTCACGAGCAGGCGCGTCTGCAGCATCGCGTCCGACGCCATCCGCGGCAGGTCGCCCTCGCCGATGCCGACCTCGCGCAGCGTGCGCGGAATGCCCGTCGCGACGATCAGGCGATCGATCTCGTCGATCAGCGCCTGCGTCCTCGCTTCGTCGCTCCCCGCGGCCGACGGCGCGACGATCGCCGCGAGTTCCGCATACAGCGGCGCGGCAGCCGGCGCATTGAAGCGCAGCACATGCGGCAGCACGAGCGCGTTCGACAGCCCGTGCGGCACGTGGAACATGCCGCCGACCGGATAGGCCAGCGCGTGCACGGCCGCGACCGGCGCGTTCGCGAATGCCTGGCCGGCGAACATCGCGCCGACCAGCATCGCTTCGCGCGCGCGGCGATCGTTGCCGTCGTCGCAGGCCTTCAGCAGGTTGCGCGACAGCAGCGTCAATGCGTGCACGGCCAGCATGTCGGACACCGGATTCTTCAGCCGCGACGACGTATAGGCTTCGATCGCGTGCACCATCGCGTCGATGCCCGTCGCGGCGGTTGCCGCGCGCGGCAGCCCGAGCGTCAGCTCGGCGTCGAGGATCGCGACGTCCGCGAACAGCTGCGGCGACACGACGCCCATCTTGCGCGCCTCGCCGACCGTGACGATCGACACGGCCGTCACTTCGGAGCCGGTGCCGGCCGTGGTCGGCATCTGCACGAGCGGCAGCCGGGACGTGGCAACCTTGTCGACGCCGTACATGTCGGCCAGCGCCTGCCGCCCAGGCGCGAGCACCGCGATCAGCTTCGCGACGTCCATCGACGAACCGCCGCCGAGGCCGAGCACGATCTCGGCATCGGCCGCCACCGCCCGCGCGGTCGCCTCGAGCACGACGTGCTCGGGCGGATCGGCGATCACGTCGTCGATCACGGTCACCTGCCAGCCGTGCGCGGCGAGGCTCTCCAGCGCGGGCGCGAGCACGCCGCTGCGATGCAGGAACGCGTCGGTGACGACGCACAGCCGCGCGAGCGCCGGAAAGCGTTCGCGCAACAGCGCGCCGAGCCGGCGCGCGGCGCCGAATTCGACGATCTGCGTCGGCACGGTACGGAATTGAAACGGGTTCATCGGATGCCTCCCGGTGGCGTCGCCGTGCCGGTGTCCGGCTGCACCATGTACTGCGTCACGTCGCGGCGATCGAGCAACGGAATGATCGCGCCGACACCGAGCCGCTGGAAATGCGGCGTTTCCCGATGCACGTCGAGGCCGTCGGCATCCCGGTAACGCTCGAGGATCACGATGTGGTCGGGATCGACCGGCGAGCGGAAGTACGCATAGTCGAGGTTCTTCGGCTCGGCACGCGTGGCCGGCGCGAGTTCCGCGAGCAATTCGATCACGCGGTCGCCGTTGCCGGGTTTCGCGAAGAAATGGGCGATGACCTGCAGGTAAGGTTCGTTCATGCTGCGCTCCGTATTCGCCAGCGGCCCGTCATGACGGGTCGTCATTCGACCATGCGCGGTCGCTCGTCGAAGGCGGCAGTCGGCGGCCCGACACGGTGCCGACGCCTCGTCGTCGCATTGTATTGAATCGGTGCCGCTTGCGCCGCGCACGCGCCATGCATGCGACGGCACGCTTCGCGCGAAGGGTTCACGGCAGGCCCGTCGAATGCCCGCGCGTCACACCAGCCGGCCGCCCCCGTCGACATGCAGGATTTCGGCATTCACGAAGCCGTTGCCCAGCAGGAACGCGATCGCTTCGCCGACTTCGTCGGCGCGACCGACGCGTCCGCCGGGCAGCGCCGACGCGGCCTGGCCGACAATCGCGTCGCGCGCTTCCGGGCCGAATGCGTCGTACAGCGGCGTGTCGACGAAACCAGGCGCGACGACGTTCACGCGAATC
Organism: Burkholderia sp. SCN-KJ; assembly: GCF_024656005.1. Classification (NCBI taxonomy): domain Bacteria; kingdom Pseudomonadati; phylum Pseudomonadota; class Betaproteobacteria; order Burkholderiales; family Burkholderiaceae; genus Burkholderia; species Burkholderia sp. SCN-KJ. Next base: position 75,291 of record NZ_JANKOG010000022.1, on the reverse strand, counting down.
GGCTTGAGTTCCGGCGCAAGCGCCCCCCGGGCGGCGCCGGTGGGCCCTTCGGCTAAAATGCCGCACTTTCCACCTTGTCCGGCCCGCTCGCCATGCAACCCGCTTCCCACGCCCGATCCGCCGCCCACGGCGCCGACGATACAGACCTGTCGCACGACCTCGTCTACGGTCCCAACGACCGGCCCGCGCCGATGGTCGCCTTCGTCGCCGCGCTGCAGCACCTGCTGGCGATCATCGTGCCGATCGTCACGCCCGGCCTGCTGATCTGCCAGGCGCTCGGCGTATCGAGCCGGGATACGACCCTTATCGTGTCGATGTCGCTGGTGATTTCCGGCATCGCGACGTTCGTGCAGTGCAAGCGCTTCGGCCCGCTCGGCGCCGGCCTCCTGATCGTGCAGGGCACCAGCTTCAACTTCGTCGGCCCGCTGATCGCCGGCGGCAGCGTGATGGTCAAGCAAGGCACGCCGGTCGAGACCGTGATGGCCGCGATCTTCGGCGTCGTGATCGCCGGTTCGTTCGTCGAGATGGGCGTATCGCGCATCCTGCCGTTCGTGAAGCGCCTGATCACACCGCTCGTCACCGGCATCGTCGTGCTGCTGATCGGCCTCACGCTGATCAAGGTCGGCCTCATCAGCATGGGCGGCGGCTACGGCGCGATGGCCAACGGCACGTTCGCGAGCGCCCAGAACCTGACGCTGTCGTGCCTCGTGCTCGGCACCATCATCCTGCTGAACCGCGTGCCGATCGTGTGGGTGCGCAGCACCGCACTCGTGATCGCGCTCGTGATCGGCTATGCCGCGGCCGCCGTGCTCGGCCGCCTCGACTTCACCGGCGTGCACCAGGCCGCGCTGTTCCAGGTCCCGACGCCGCTGCATTTCGGCATCGGCTTCTCGTGGTCGCTGTTCGTGCCGATGCTGATCATCTACCTCGTCACGTCGCTCGAAGCGATCGGCGACGTCACCGCCACCAGCAAGATCTCGAAGGAGCCGGTCGAAGGGCCGGTGTGGATGCAGCGGATCAAGGGCGGCGTGCTCGTGAACGGCGCGAACTCGCTGCTGGCCGGCGTCTTCAACACGTTCCCGAGCTCCGTGTTCGCGCAGAACAACGGCGTGATCCAGATCACCGGCGTCGCGAGCCGCTACGTCGGCATCTGGATCGCGGGCATGCTCGTGGTGCTCGGCCTGTTCCCGGTCGTCGCGGGCGCGCTGCAGGCCGTGCCGGAGCCCGTGCTCGGCGGTGCGGCAATGGTGATGTTCGGCGCGGTGGCCGCGTCGGGCATCAACATCCTGTCCGGCGTCCAGCTCGATCGCCGCGCGCTGCTGATCATCGCGGTGTCGCTCGCGCTCGGCCTCGGCGTGTCGCAAGTGCCGGACATCCTGAACAGCCTGCCGCATGCACTGAAGAACGTGCTGGAGTCGGGTGTCGCGACGGGCGGCATCTGCGCGCTCGTGATGAACTGGTTCCTGCCGGAACAGAAGTAACGCTACGGACTCCATGACGACGCGGCCCGGCCGACGGGCCGCGTCGCGCTCGACGAGCCCGGCTTGGCCGGGCGCCCGACTCTCGCTAGAATCGGTTCATGCCTCAAGCCCCCGTCTCCACGAATGCGCCGGAAGCCAGTGCGGTCCCCGTCAAGGAACGCGCGACCGTCGTCTGCTACCGCGAACGGCAGATCCTGCTCGTTGCGCGCGCATCGTCGCGCTGGGCGCTGCCCGGTGGCGCGATCAAGCGCGGCGAAACACCGCTCGAAGCCGCGCATCGGGAGCTGCAGGAAGAGACCGGCATCACCGGCCAGGACCTCGTCTATTCGATGCAGTTCACGGGGCTCGCGAAGGTGCATCACGTGTTCTTCGCCGAAGTCGGCCCGGAGCATACGGCCCAGGCGAGTAACGAGATCGAGAAGTGCAAGTGGTTTCGCATCGACAACGTCGACGAACTGCGCGCGAGCATCCCGACGAAGCGCATCGTCGAGCTCGTCTACGAGCACGAAATCCTCAAGTAGGTAGACACCCCACCCCCACCGGCTCACGCGAGCCGATATGATGCGCCCACGGTCCATCACCGCGTTCCCTTCCGAGCGAGCTGCAGATGAACAGTGCGTACACCTACCGCGGATACACCATCGATATCCGCTGCGAATTCCGGCTCGACGAACCGCGCGACCACGCGCCGCCCGCCCCGCTGCGGTTCGGGTTCGTCGCGGTCGTGCAGGTGCACTCGGCCGGCAGCGTGCCGCGCCTGCTCGGACCGATTCGCCTCGCCGACGACGGCGGCCACCTGTTCCGCAACACCCGCAATGCGTTGCGCGCCGGCCGCGCGGCCGGCGAAATCCTCGTCGACGATCTGCTGGTTGATACGGGTCGGGCAAAAGGACGCGCGCATTCCTGAGCCGTCGATCGGCCCGGCATCATCTTTACGGCGTTTTGCGGAACGCGCGCGTGCCGGCGCTCAGTGCAGGCGCTTTCGTCGTAGTTCGTGCGTGGAATAGACGGCGAGGAAGATACCCAGCATCGCGACGCCGGATGCCAGGAAGTCGTTTGCGGTTCCCGTGCTGTTCAGCGATTTCGGGAAGATGCCGAGACTCAGTCCTGCGGCAGCCAGAAACACGCCTGCCGCCACACCCCACACCGGTCCGGTGGTCTTTTCGATTGTGTTTTTCATACAGCACCCGTCTACAGTCTTTGCCTGAATGGCGGCGGCGCATGGCGCTCGCGTCTACCATTCGTGATTCGACTATAGCGGTGAAATAATCAGGGCGGATTTAGTGCTTTCACCGATCAAGTTTTTGCCGATCGCGAACATGCCGTGTCCCGGCGACTCATGCCCTGCCCGATCGAGCCGGACAGGATTCCTTCGCTGTGAGCCCTATTGCCTGCCATTGCGTCGCGAATATCGATCGACGGGCAGCGGTTCTTACGCTCCGACGCAGAATTTACGGTTCGTTTCAAAGCTGTCCATACTGTGGGCGTTTCCCGAGGCTATGCTTCGTTGCACCCACAATAACCTCGAAGGGGGACAAAACAATGAACAAAACATTCTGGAAGGCCGCGCTCTGTGCGGCAGCGGTGCCGTTCGTGCTCGCAGGATGCGGCGGCGGCGACGATGGTGGCAGCCCGCAAACCGGCACGCTGCATGTCGCGATGACCGATGCACCGTCATGCGGCTTCGATCACGTATTCGTGACCGTTTCTCAGGTCCGCGTCAATGCGAATGGGAATGCTTCCGACAACGACGCCGGCTGGTCGACCATCACGCTGGCGACACCGCAGAAGATCGACCTGCTGTCGCTGACCAACGGCGTGCTCGCCGATATCGGCCAGACCGCCTTGCCGGCCGGCCAGTATCAGCAGATCCGCCTCGTTCTCGCGCCGAACCAGGGCAACACCCTCGCGAACTCGGTCGTCCCGACGGGCGGCACGGAACAGGCGCTCGCGACGCCGAGCGCGACGCAAAGCGGTTACAAGATCATCCAGCCTTTCACGGTCCAGCCGAACACGCTCGTCGATCTCGTGCTCGACTTCAACGCGTGCAAGTCGATCGTCCAGCGCGGCAACGGCACGTATGCGCTGAAGCCGGTCGTCACCGCGATCCCGACCGTCGTGAGCGGCGCGATCTCCGGCTATGTCGCCTCGGCCGAAGCCGGCGCGACCGTGTATGCGGAACAAGGCGGCAAGGTGGTCCGCGGCACGGTTGCCGACAACACCGGGAAATTCGTGCTGTCGCCGCTGATCCAGAGCTCGACGCAAGGCAATTACGACGTCGTGATCGTGCAGAACAACTTCGCGTCCGGCATCGTCCGCTCGGTTCCGGTCGTGGTGAACACGACCACGGCCGTGTCGGCGTCGACTGCCCCGATCACGCTGCCGGCATCGACGATGAGCACGGTCAGCGGCACGGTGACGGCAAGCGCCAACGCGTTCGTGCGCGCGTTGCAGACCGTCGATGCGAACGCGTACGAGATCACGTCGATCAACGCGAACCTGGATACGGGTGCATATGCGCTCAACGTGCCCACGGCCGCGCCGATCGTCGGCACGTACTCGGGCTCGCTGCCGGTCGCGCTGGCTGCGTCGCCGGCCGCCGCGGCACAATACACGATCGAAGCGGACGCAGCGTCGGGCGCAACGCAATCGACGAACGTCAACGCGACGACCAGCCAGTCGAACGTCAATTTCAGCTTCTGACGCATCGGCAGCATCATCGAAAGGGCCTTACGGCCCTTTCCTCAATAAACGGGAGAACGAAGTGAAGAAAGGGGTTATCGCATTGCTCGCCGCGGCGAGCGTGGTCGGCGCGCTCAGCGGGTGCGTCGCATACGTGCCGGGGCCGCCGGTCGTCGTCGCGCCGCAGGGCGGGCCGGGGAACGGGTTCTGCCCGCCCGGACAGGCGAAGAAAGGCAATTGCTGATTGCACGAGGCCCGCGTATTTTGCGGGCCTTTTTCATGGTCGCCGCTGCATGACGGGCATGGCGCCGTGAATGGCGGAAGGCAGCCGGAGTCGAACCGACCCGGGAGTGTCTGACACCCCCAACTGGATTTGAAGTCCAGCCGTACCACCGGATACGAATGCCTTCCGTGGGGAAAAACCAAAAGAACGACGAGCGCCTACGCCTGTACACCCACCCAACCGCTGTCAGGCCGCAGGAAGTGAAGATCGCGGTGGAAGCGAGTATACCCAACCCGATCGAAGAACTCGAGAATCTGGATCGCGCGCTTGCGGCCGAGCCCCGTCGCATCGCGAAACGTCGCCGCGTCGAGCCCGCCGCCGCGCGTCGGCGCGAGATGCGCGACCAGCCCGGCCAGTTCGCGCACGACATCCGCGTGATAGAACAGGTCGCGCACGACCTGATGCACGTCGCCGCGCCGCGCGAGCTTGCGCAACAGCATGCGCACGGCCTCCTCCTGCGCGCCCGTGTCGCGCGCCAGATCGCGGACCCACGGCGGATCGAAGCGCCCCGCATGAATCAGCGGCAGCAGTTGCCGCGCCAGCGCTTCCTCGCGCGCATCGAAACTCACCGAATGCGACGGCAGATGCAGCCACGGCCCGCTTCGCGCAACCTCACCGCCGCCCACCAGCGCATCGACCAACGCACGCCACAGCGCATCGCCGACGAGCGGCGCCGCCATCCGCCGCAGGCGCGCCGCATCGAGCCCCTGCTCGTCCGGCACGCGTTCGTGATACGCGCGCAGCGTATCGATTGCCCGCGCCTGCAGCGCGTCCCAATGCACCCGCGCGATCACCGTGCCGTCGTTCGACGCGCGCTCGCGCTGGCCGATCGCCAATGCGTCGTCCGGCAACGCCAGCACGTCGGGCGCGAAGCCCGTCAGGTGCGTGAGCATCGCGCGTGCGATCCCGAGCGGCGCCTGCGCGAGCAGCGCATCGAGCCGCCCTTCGTCGAGCCACGCGGCCAATGCGTCGAGCCATGCGCGGCGCGCGGGCGTGCGACGCTTGCGGGCGGGACCGAACGGGTCGAGCACACGGCCGCCGCCGACGGTACGCGTCGCCTGCGGATTGCGGACGATGAAGCGATCGCCCGGCAGCGCGAACACCGGTTCGTCGAACACCAGTTGCACGCGCATCGTGTGGCCCGCCGCGAGCGTATCGCCATCGAGCAGCGCGACGTGCGCGACGCGATGCAGCGTGCCGAGATGCACGTGCAGCGGCGCCCAGTGCGTCAGCGTGAGCCCCGCATCGGCCAGCAGCGTCAGTTCGACGTCGAGACGCGGCGACGTCGCGACGAGCCGCGCATCCGCGACGGTATCGCCACGCTCGACGTCCGCCCGGTCGACGCCGGCCAGGTTCAGCGCGCAGCGCTCGCCCGCGCGGCCCGCGTCGACCGGGCGGTTCTGCGCATGGATGCTGCGCACGCGCGCCGCACCGCCGGTGCGCACGACCGCGAGCGTGTCGCCGGTCGCCACGCGGCCCGCGAACGCGGTGCCCGTCACGATGGTCCCCTGCCCGGCGAGCGTGAACACGCGATCGACCGCGAGCCGGAACAGGCCGTCGTCGCGGCGCGCACGCCACGCGAGTGCCGCATCGGCGAGATGACGCTTCAATGCGGCGACGCCCGGATCGTCCTCGCGCGTCGCGCAGGTCTCGAAGATCGGCGCGCCCTCGAGCGTCGAGCCGTGCAGCCACGCGGCGATCTCGTCGCGCACCGCCGACAGGCGCGCGGCGTCGACCCGATCGCACTTCGTCAGCGCGATCGCACCATGCGCGACGCCGAGCAGCTGCAGGATTGCGAGGTGCTCGCGGGTCTGCGGCATCACGCCGTCGTCCGCGGCGATCACGAGCAGCGCGAAGTCGATCCCGCTCGCACCGGCCGCCATCGTATGAATCAGCTTCTCGTGGCCCGGCACGTCGATCAGGCCGAGCACGTCGCCGTTCTCGAGCGGCGTATACGCATAGCCGAGCTCGATCGAGATGCCGCGCGCCTTCTCTTCCTTCAAGCGGTCGGTGTCGACGCCGGTCAGCGCGCGCACGAGCGTCGTCTTGCCGTGATCGATGTGTCCCGCGGTACCGACGATCATGCAGCCGGCCCCGCGACCTGCACGCATTGCGCGACGAATGCCGCTTCGTCCGCCGCTTCGAGGCAGCGCAGGTCGAGCCGCAGCGCATTGTCGGCGATGCGGCCGATCACCGGGCGCGGCCATTCGCGCAACCGCTTCTCGAGCTGCGCGAGCGCACGGCCGCCGCGCTTGCCGTCCGGCGTGCGCACGACGAGCCCGGCGCTCGGCAACTGGTCGACCGGCAGCGCGCCGCTGCCGATCTGGCTGAACATCGGCTCGACCTGCACGTCGAAGCCGCCGCCGAGCGCGGCCTGCAACGCCGGACGCACGCGCTCGGCGGCCTCGGCGATCTCGCGCTGCGGCCGCGTCAGCAGACGCAGCGTCGTGAGCCGCTCGCGCAGGAATTCCGGCGCCTGGTACAGCCGCAGCACGGGTTCGAGCGCGGCGAGCGTCAGCTTGCCGACGCGCAGCGCGCGCTTGAGCGGATGCTTCTTGATCTTCGTGACGAGCGCGCGATCGCCGACGATCAGCCCGGCCTGCGGGCCGCCGAGCAGCTTGTCGCCGCTGAACGTGACGAGGTTCGCGCCGGCCGCGACGGTTTCCTGCACGGTCGTCTCGTACGGCAGGCCCCATTGCGACAGATCGGCGAGCGTGCCGCTGCCGAGGTCGACCGCCACCGGCAGCCCGTGCTCCCGCGCGAGCGGCGCGAGTTCGGCCAGCGTCACTTCCTTGGTGAAGCCGCTGATCGCGTAGTTGCTGCAGTGCACCTTCATCAGGATCGCCGTGCGCGGACCGATCGCGTCCGCGTAGTCGCGCAGATGGGTGCGGTTGGTGGTGCCGACCTCGCGCAGTTTCGCACCCGCACGGCTCATGATGTCGGGAATGCGGAACGCGCCGCCGATCTCGACCAGCTCGCCGCGCGACACGATCACTTCACGTTTCGGCGCAAGCGCCGACAGCACGAGCAACACGGCCGCGGCATTGTTGTTGACGACGGTCGCGGCTTCCGCGCCGGTCAGTTCGCACAGCAGATCGTCGATCAGGTCGTCGCGGTCGCCGCGGCGGCCGGTGGCGAGGTCGAATTCGAGGTTGACGGGTTGCGTGAGCGCGTCGACCACCGCGCGCACCGCGTCGTCCGGCAACAGCGCGCGCCCGAGATTCGTGTGCAGCACGGTGCCGGTCAGGTTGAACACCGCGCGCACGGTGCCCGCGCTCTGCGCGGCCAGCGTGCGGGCGACGGCCGCCGCGATGCGCGGCTCGTCGAGCGGCCCGGCCGCCGGCGGATCCTGCTGCGCGGCGGTGCGCCAGCGTTCGAGTTCGGCGCGCACCGCGTTCAGCACGCGCGTACGGCCATAGTCGGCGAGCAGCGGCTGCAGCGGCGCCGACGTCAGCACGCGCTCCACCGACGGCACGCGTGCGAGGACGTCATTCAGTTCATTCAAACCCGGTTCGGTCACGTAATGGTGGCTCCAATTCCATGCGCGGCAGGCAGCCGGCGCCGGCGCTCGCGCGCGCCCCGGCTCCGTACCGTCATTCCGCTTCGCGCGACATGTCCGGCCACAGCAGCGGGTTCGGCGAACTGCGCTGGTAGCCGGCTTCGTTCATCAGCAGGTCGAGCGTGAGGCTCGCGAGATCGTCCGCCAGCGGCTCGAACTCGTAGTCCTTTTCCTGGTAGCCGATCTTGCGATAGGTCTTGCATTCGTCACACGACTCGGCCTTGACGGCTTCGCTGCCGCCTTCGATCCCGTGGTAGGCGATGCCCTTGGTCGAGTCGCAGTGCGAACATTTCGTGCGCACCATGTGCCACTCGGTCGTGCACAGCCCGCACTGCAGGAACCGGTAGCCCTGGTACTGGCCGCCGACGCGCACGACGCTCGCGACCGGATGCGTGCCGCACACGGGGCACAGCCCCGGCTGGTCGAGATACGGGACGTCGGCCGGTGCCACGCGGCTCGCGAGATCGGTCCAGACGACCTGCAGCGCGGCCATCAGGAACGGCGCGGTGGCCGGGTCGACTTCGGCGAAGCGCAACGCGAGGATCGCGTCGGCCTGCGCGTCGAGTTCGGCGGGCGCCATCAGGCGCAGCCGGTCGAGCAGCTTCGCGAGCGACGGATTGACGAGCCCGGCGCTTTCGACGCGGTCGAGCAGTTCATACAGCACGGCCCGCCACTGCGGGTTGCGCTCGCCGTCGAGCGCCGGCACGAGGGGCATCGAATGCTGTTGCGCGCGTGCGATCGCTTCGGGCGACGGCAGCGGCAGTTCCAGCGCCTGCAGCGTCGCGTGCTGCGCGTCGGCAACGGTCGCCATCAGCCGCAGGTAGCCGCTGATCGGGTTCAGGTCGGCGAGCTTGCGCAGCCGGGCGGCACGCGCGGCGAACGCGGTGCCGCGCTCCGGCAGGCGAAAGCGCGGAATGGCCGAATGATCGAGCGCCGAAATTTCGGTCGGTTCGAGAATGCGTTGTGTCACGAAAATGTCATCCAAAAAAACAAGCGCCGACGAATCGGCGCTCTCAGGCGATTCCGACGGCTGGCGGAACGATACGCCGCAATCGGCGTATCGCCCCGCTCCGGTGCGTTATTTCACGCTTTCACGGAACCACTTCGGGTGATGCTTGCGGGCCCAGCCCAGCGTGACGGTGCCGCGCACCATCGCCCCGATCGAGCCCTTCACCCACAACGCCGCGTAAATGTGCACGATGATGCTCGCGATCAGCACGAAGGCCGCCACGGCATGCACGACAGCGGCCGCGCGGATCACCCCGATCGGGAAGTAGAACGAGAAGTAGCGCCGCCAGATCACGATCCCCGATAGGAGCAGCAGCAGCAGGCACGCCACCAACGTGAAGAATAGCAGCTTCTGTCCGGCGTTATAGCGCCCGACGGGCGGCAGCTTGTCTTCCTGGTTGGTCAGCACGTCGCCGATCTGCTTCAGCCATTGGCGGTCGTCCGCGTCGAGCGTGTTGTGATGCCAGAAGCGCACCACGAGAATCGCGAACGACACGAACATCACGAGACCGACGAACGGATGCAGGATCCGCGTCCACTGGCCGCCGCCGAACAGCGCGGTGAGCCAGAACATCGACGGATGGAACAGCGCGAGCCCGGACAGCGCGAGCAGCACGAACGTGATCGCGGTGATCCAGTGGTTCGTGCGCTCGTTCGGCGTGTAGCGGACGATCAGGTTGGGGTCGTCGTGCTTCATTTTGCGTCCTCCTTGATGCGTCGCGCCTCGTCGCGGGCGGCGGCTTCCTCTTCCTCGCTGACCTCGTTCGGACCGACCCGCGTGTAGTGGAAGAACCCGGCCAGCGCGGTCAGCGCGAGGCCGGCGACCGCGAGCGGCTTCGCGATGCCCTTCCACAGCCTCACCATCGGGCTGATCGACGGATTGTCGGGCAGCCCGTGGTACAGCGACGGTTTGTCGGCGTGGTGCAGCACGTACATCACGTGCGTGCCGCCGACGCCCTGCGGGTCGTACAGCCCCGCATGCTCGAAGCCGCGCTCCTTCAGGTCCTCGATCCGCTCGGCCGCGTGCTGCTTCATGTCCTCCTTGGTGCCGAACACGATCGCGCCGGTCGGGCAGGTCTTCACGCAGGCCGGTTCCTGGCCGACCGCGACGCGGTCGGAACAGAGCGTGCACTTGTACGCGCGATGATCCTTCTTCGAGATCCGCGGCACGTTGAACGGGCAGCCGGTCACGCAATAGCCGCAACCGATGCAGTTCTCCTCGTGGAAATCGACGATCCCGTTGTTGTACTGCACGATCGCGCCCGGCGACGGACACGCCTTCAGGCAGCCCGGATCCTCGCAGTGCATGCAGCCGTCCTTGCGGATCAGCCATTCGAGGTCGCCCGCCGGGTTCTCGTATTCGGCGAACCGCATCACCGTCCACGAGTGCTCCGACAGGTCGGCCGGGTTGTCGTACACGCCGACGTTGGTGCCGACCTCGTCGCGCAGGTCGTTCCACTCCATGCATGCCGTCTGGCATGCCTTGCAGCCGATGCACTTCGATACGTCGATCAGCTTCGCGACGCTCCCGGTCACCGGTTCGCGCGCCGTGGGCGGCGGCGTCGTGGTGGCCGAGACGCGCTTGATATCCAGCGATTGCAATGCCATCTCTTCCCCCTTACGCCTTTTCGACCTTCACCAGGAACGACTTGAATTCCGGTGTGTACGAGTTGCCGTCGCCTACGGACGGAGTCAGGGTATTGGCGAGATAGCCGGGCTTCGTCAGACCCTTGAAGCCCCAGTGCAACGGGACGCCGACCGTCTGGACCTTCTTGCCCTCGATCGTCAGCGGCTTGATCCGCTTCGTGACGAGCGCGACCGCGACGATGTAGCCGCGCTTGGACGACACCTTCACGCGATCGCCGTGCGCGACGCCGACTTCCTTCGCGAGGTCTTCGCCGATCTCGACGAATTGCTCGGGCTGGATGATCGAGTTCAGCCGCGCATGCTTGGTCCAGTAGTGGAAATGCTCGGTCAGCCGGTACGTCGTCGCGACGTGCGGGAACTCCGATGCCTTGCCGAACGACGCGCGGTCGTCCGGGAACACGCGGGCAGCCGGGTTGTTCAGCGCCTGCGGGTTGTCAGGGTGCAGCGGGTTCGCCGCGAGCGGCGTCTCGAACGGCTCGTAGTGCTCGGGGAACGGACCTTCGTTCATCCCCGCGCGGGCGAAGAAGCGCGCGACGCCTTCCGGGTTCATGATGAACGGCCCCATCCCGTTCTCGGGCGGTTCGTCCGCCTTGAAGTCCGGGATGTCGGAGCCCTTCCACGCGCTGCCGTTCCAGCCGATCAGCTTGCGGGTCGGGTCGAACGGCTTGCCGGCGACGTCGCACGATGCGCGGTTGTACAGGATCCGCCGGTTGGCCGGCCAGGCCCACGCCCAGTTCAGCGTCTGGCCGATGCCGGTCGGGTCCGAGTTGTCGCGCCGCCCCATCTGGTTGCCGGCCTGCGTCCAGGCACCGCAGAAGATCCAGCAGCCGCTCGCGGTCGTGCCGTCGTCCTTCAGCTGCGCGAACGCGGCGAGCTGCTCGCCCTTCTTCACGAGCGTCTTGCCCGGATCCTTCGGGTCGGGCAGGTCGGCGAGCGCACGGCCGTTGAACTCCATCGCGAGCTCTTCGGGCGTCGGGCTTTCCGCGTTCGCGTACGGCCAGGTCAGGTTCACGATCGGGTCCGGATACTTGCCGCCGTCCGCCTGATACATCTTGCGCATGCGCAGGAACAGCCCCGACATGATCTCGAGGTCGCTCTTCGCCTCGCCCGGCGGCTCCGCGCCCTTCCAGTGCCATTGCAGCACGCGGCTCGAACTGACGAGCGAGCCGTTTTCCTCCGCGAAGCACGTGGTCGGCAGCCGGAACACCTCGGTCTGGATCTTCGACGCATCGACGTCGTTGTAGTCGCCGTGATGCTTCCAGAACTCGGATGTCTCGGTCGCGAGCGGATCCATGATCACGAGCCACTTCAGCTTCGCGAGGCCGGCCGCCGTCTTCACCTTCGACGGCGCCGCCGCGAGCGGGTTGAAGCCCTGGCAGATGTAGCCGTTCATCTTGCCGGCATTCATCAGCTCGATCGCCTGCAGCAGGTCGTACTGCTTGTCGAGCTTCGGCAGGTAGTCGTAGGCCCAGTTGTTCTCGGCGGTCGCGGCATCGCCCCACCACGACTTCATGAAGCTGACGTGGAAGGCCTTGTAGTTCTTCCAGTAGCTCAGCTGGTTCGGCCGCAGCGGCAGCTGCACGCGCTTCTTGATGTAGCCGTCGAAATCCTGCTCGGCCTGCATCGGCAGCGTCATGTAGCCCGGCAGCAGGTTCGACATCAGCCCGAGATCGGTCAAGCCCTGGATGTTCGAGTGGCCGCGCAGCGCGTTCATCCCGCCGCCGGCGATGCCGATGTTGCCGAGCAGCAGCTGCACCATCGCGCCGGTGCGGATCATCTGCGCGCCGACCGAATGGTGGGTCCAGCCGAGCGCGTACAGGATCGTGCCGGCGCGGCCTGGCACGGCCGTCGTCGCGAGCATCTCGCACACCTTCAGGAATTTCTCCTTCGGCGTGCCGCAGGTCTGCTGGACCATGTCCGGCGTATAGCGCGCGTAGTGCTGCTTCAGCAGGTTGTACACGCAGCGCGGATGCTGCAGCGTCGGGTCGACCTTCGCGAAGCCATCGTCGCCCTGCTCGTAGTCCCAGCTCGATTTGTCCGGATACGCGTGCTTCTCGGCGTCGTAGCCGGAATAGATGCCGTCGTTGAACGCGAAATCCTCGCGCACGATGAACGAGAAGTCCGTGTAGTTCTTCACGTACTCATGCTGGATCTTGTCGTTCGTCAGCAGGTAGTTGATCACACCGCCCAGGAAGACGATGTCGGTGCCGGTGCGGATCGGCGCGTAGTAGTCGGCCACCGAGGCCGTACGCGTGAAGCGCGGGTCGACGACGATCAGCCGCGCCTTGCGGTGCGCCTTCGCCTCCGTCACCCACTTGAAACCGCACGGATGGGCCTCGGCTGCATTGCCGCCCATCACGAGAATCACGTCCGCGTTCTTGATGTCGACCCAATGGTTCGTCATCGCTCCACGGCCAAACGTCGGGGCAAGACCTGCCACCGTCGGGCCATGTCAGACACGCGCCTGATTGTCGAATACGAGCATTCCCAGACTGCGGACAGTCTTGTGCGTGAGATAACCGACTTCGTTGCTGCCCGCCGATGCGGCCAGCATGCCGGTGGTCAGCCAGCGGTTGACCTTCGCGCCGTCTTCCGCCGTCTCGACGAAGTTCGCGTCGCGGTCGGCCTTCATCAGCTTCGCGATCCGGTCGAGCGCGTCGTTCCAAGAGATGGGTTCCCACTTGTCCGAGCCGGGCGCACGATACTCGGGGTGCGTCAGGCGGTTCGGGCTGTGGATGAAATCGATCAGGCTCGCACCCTTCGGGCACAGCGTGCCGCGATTGACGGGATGGTCGGGATCGCCTTCGATATGGATGATGCTCGGCTGCGCATTCTTCGCGCCGTCACCGAGGCTGTACATCAGGATGCCGCAACCCACTGAACAATAAGGACAGGTGTTGCGCGTTTCGACTGTGCGCGCCAGCTTGTACTGTCGGACCTCGGCGAGCGCTTCCGTTGGAGAAAAGCCCAGCAGGGCTAGACTCGATCCGGCAAGCGACGTGGCCGTCACCTTCAGGAACTGGCGCCGGGACATTTGTAGCATGATGGTCTCGGCGATTTTGTGGGGTGGGGTGAAACTGAAAGGAATTATAGACAGTTGAGGCAACTATGACCGATTCGTAGGATCAATACCGATTTGTCTGATCCACCGATGTCCTGCGTTCAACGCACAACCGAACCGTCATGAAACGACAGATCACGTCCGAGGCCACCCGCCTCGCGCAACAACAGGCCAACTGGGCACTCAACGCGTTCAGGCGCTTCTCCTCCGACCGCTGCTCGGCGATGGCCGCAAGCATCGCGTTCTTCTCGGCATTCTCGCTCGCGCCGACGCTCGTGATGGTGATCGCCGTGGCCGGCTGGTTCTACGGCGACGACGCCGCACGCGGCCAGGTGTTCGAGCAGGCCCACCAGTTGATCGGCGACGATGCGGCGGCCAGCATCCAGACGATCGTGCAGAACGCGCATCGCGCGGGCCAGAGCGGCGGCATCGCGACGCTGATCTCGTTCGCCGCGCTCGCGCTCGGCGCGTCGGCGACGTTCGCGTCGCTGAACACCGCGCTCTCCGTGATCTGGCCGAGCACGGAAAGCCGCTGGTCGAGCATGCTCGGGCTCGTGCGCGTGCGGCTCATTTCGTTCGGGCTCGTGCTCGGCGTCGCTTTCCTGCTGATCGTGTCGCTCGTGCTCGATACCGCGATCACGTTCATCGGCACCTGGCTGCTCGGCGATTCACCGTATGTCGCGATCACCAACCTGCTGCAGTTCTTCGTCGGCATCGCAGTGCTCGCGGGCGCGTTCGCCGCGCTGATGAAGTTCCTGCCCGATGCGCGCGTCGCATGGCACGACGCGACGATCGGCGGGATCGTGTCCGCGATCCTGTTCTCCGGCGGCAAGAAGCTGTTCGCGCTGTATCTCGCGCGCGCGGGCACGGCCAGTGCGTTCGGCGCGGCCGGATCGTTCGCGGTCCTGCTGATGTGGCTGTACTTCTCGGCGGCCGTGCTGCTGCTCGGCGCGGAATTCGCGGCCGCGCGCGGCGATGCGCATCGCCGCAACGGCAACGTCCCGGCTGCGTCCGCGCCGACGGATCGCACCGCCGATCGCTCAGGGGGCAACTGAATCCCCACGTATTTTTTCCTGCGCGGCCGCGCGTCGCGCGCGCCTCATCGTCGCCCTACGCGACTGCCTTCGTTTCCGCAACCCACCCGGCCGCCGCGCGTTGATGCGTTCTTTGCATCAGCGCGCGACGCATGCTGCAACGGCAAACGTTTGCACACCTCGATTTCCGTGCGTCAACCGGCCAAACCCGCCCCTCCGCTGCCGAACGCACCAACCGCTGCAACAATCGCGGCGCAGCAATTGTCAACTATTTCAAAAAGAGGAACAGTCCTTGATGTGCTTGATATATATAGACTTTTTCTCGCTGTTACCTTTTCGAGACACTTTATTTTTTAAGCTTTCTTGCAGGTATGGCACTGAGCTATTCTCCAATCCGCAACAAATAATGAATGACGAATCATTTGCGTGGAGATACTCAACGATGAAGAAACTCGCACTCTCGACCCTCTCGCTCGCCCTGCTGGGCGCCGCTGGCGCTGCTCACGCTCAGTCGAGCGTGACGCTGTACGGCGTGATCGATACGTCGATCGCATGGGTCCACGGCAACGACGGCCAGGCCAACAACTCGTGGCAAATGCTGTCGGGCAACCTGCAAGGCAGCCGTTGGGGCCTGAAAGGTGCTGAAGACCTCGGCGGTGGCCTGAAGGCGATCTTCCAGTTGGAAAACGGTTTTGATCCGGGCACGGGCCACCTGAACCAGGGCGGTCGCATGTTCGGTCGTCAGGCATACGTCGGCCTCGAGAGCGCCCAGTACGGTACGCTGACGCTCGGCCGCCAGTACGACCCGCTGGTCGACCTGGTCCAGGCAGTCACGGCTGACAACTACTTCGGCAGCGTGATGGCAACGCCGGGCGACGTCGACAACAACGACAACTCGCTGCGCGTCAGCAACGCAATCAAGTACACGTCGCCGGTCTGGGCAGGCTTCCAGGTCGAAGGCATGTACGCCCTCGGCGGCGTCGCAGGCAAGACGGGCTCGGGCCAGACGTGGTCGGTCGCAGCTGCCTACAACAACGGCCCGGTCGGCGTTGCAGCAGGCTACTTCTACGCAGCCAACCCGTCGCCGACGACGGCTGTCGGCCGCGCAGGCTGGGGTTCGACGACGTCCGACGCGATCTTCGACGGCCCGATCAACTCGGGTTACGCAACGGCGAAGTCGATCGCCATCGCGCAAGTCGCAGGCCAGTACGCACTCGGCCCGGTGACGTTCGGTCTCGGCTACAGCAACGCACAGTACAAGCCGGACGCATTCTCGGGCTTCGGTTCGACCGAAAAGTACAACACGGGCCGCGCGTTCGTGACGTACCAGGTCACGCCGCCGCTGCTGCTGGGCCTCGGCTACTCGTACACGAAGGCAAGCGGCGACACGAGCGCGAAGTACCACCAGGTCGGCATCGGCGCGGACTACTCGCTGTCGAAGCGCACGGACATCTACCTGGTTGGCGCATACCAGCACGCGAGCGGCACGCAGCTCGTCGACGGCGTGCAGCAAAGCGCGCAAGCGTCGATCGCTTCGTACGGCTTCGCCGGCAAGAGCTCGGCCGAACTGGTCGCACTCGGCATTCGCCACAAGTTCTAAGAAGTACGTTTCCGGTGTGCATGGCGTCTCCGACGCCGTGCCGCCGAACTGCAAAACCAGTCACCGGTTTCGGCCGTGGCTGGTTTTTTTTCGTCCGTTGCCGGCGGCGCCGTGGCGAGCGGCGACCGTGGCCGGCACCGTGGGTACGGCAACCGGCCGGGAGCGGCGCCTGGGCCGCCCGTCGCGCGCCGGAAGCGTGTCCGCAGGCATCCGGATACCCTGCATTGTCGGACCGCGGCATACGGCCGGTCAGGCGCATGCCGCACTGGCTACCACCGCGCTCCCATATTCCTCCTGATGCGCGCAAGGAGGGTCCGGCGTCGCAACGGACGCATGTGTGTCCACCCTACCGATTTCGCTACCGCGACGCGAAGCACTATGCTTCGACGTGTCGATTTCGACGGCCGTCGTCCGTCGTATCGATGGCGGCACGCAGATTGCCCCGTTCCTCACCGACACACCCGACAGGAGACGCTCCATGACGATTCAGAAGATCACGCCGTTCCTCTGGTACTCGACGGAAGCCGAAGAAGCCGCGGCCTTCTATGCGGGCATTTTCCCGGACTCGCGCGTCGTGCGCGTCACGGCGGTCGCCGGCACCAGCGGCACCCGGATGGTCGAGTTCGAGCTGTTCGGGCAGCCGTTCATCGCGATGAGCCACCCGCGCACCGAGACGTTCAACCACGCGATCTCGCTGATGATCAGTTGCGCCGACCAGGCGGAGCTCGACCGCTACTGGAGCGCGCTGCTCGACAACGGCGGCACGGCCGACGGCTGCGGCTGGCTGCGTGACCGCTTCGGCGTCTCGTGGCAGATCGTGCCCGACGCATTGATTCCGATGATGGCCGACCGCGACGAGGTCAAGGCGGCGCGCGTGGCCGCGGCCATGATGCAGATGACGAAGTTCGACGTCGCCGCGCTGAAGGCCGCATACGCCGGCACGGCGGGCTGACGAAGCCACGGGCGCTGTGCGCCCTTCGCGCGGGCAGCGGCACGCGCGTGCAGCGCGTGCGCTCCGCGCATGACCGCGGTCGTCCACCGGATTGCATCGCGCCGCGACGCAATCGCAGGCAGCGGTCGCTCGTGCGACGCTACGTCGACAGCATCGCTTCGGCGATCCGTCGCGCGTGGCACACGAACGCGGCGAGCGTCACCAGCAGGTCGATGTCGCTGCGCGGTTTCAGCCCGCCGTCGCGCGCCGAGCCGAATCCGAACAGATGCATCGCCTGCGGCATCGCGCCGGGATGCCGCTCGATCGCCGCACGCGCGGCAGTCGCCTGGTCGGCGATCCCGACGGGAACGATCGCTGCATTCATCACGCGAGACTCGCGCGCAATGCGCAGCGATGCAAGACCGCGCGCCGGCACGAACACGACGATCCGGCCATCCGCGCAAGCGCGCCCGCGCCCGCGCCCGCGCCCGCGACACAGGATGCGCGTCACGTCATGCCGTGTCCGCGCAGTGCGATGCCGAAGCGGCCGCTCGATTTGCGCGGCGCAATAAAAATCCCCGTACGCTTTCGCGTACGGGGATCGTCGGACATCGCAACGGCCGCCGACCTGCAATCGGCGACCGTTACGCGGCATTACGCAGCCGCGTCCTTCAGCTTCTTCAGCGCACGTGCCTTCACGCGCACGCTGGCCGGCTTTGCGGGGAACCAGCGCTCTTCGCCCGTGAACGGATCCTTGCCGAAGCGCTTCTTCTTCGCCGGCACGACTTGCGCCGTGATCTTCAGCAGACCCGGCAGCGTGAATTCGCCTGCGCCCTTCTTGTGGACCGAGCCCAGCACGACGTTCTCGAGCGCGACGAGCACTGCCTTGACCGCCTTCACTTCGACAGCTGCACGCTCAGCGATGTGCGTTGCGAGCGATGCCTTCGTGAACTTGTCCTTCAGCGGCGTCGGAGCGGCCGGTGCTGCCTTCGCGACAGCCTTCTTGGCCACTACTTTCTTCGCGGGCGCAGCCTTTTTGGCAGCCACTTTCTTGGTGGCCGGTGCGGCAGCCT
Organism: Burkholderia sp. SCN-KJ; assembly: GCF_024656005.1. NCBI lineage: Bacteria > Pseudomonadati > Pseudomonadota > Betaproteobacteria > Burkholderiales > Burkholderiaceae > Burkholderia > Burkholderia sp. SCN-KJ. The sequence continues at coordinate 56,932 of NZ_JANKOG010000022.1, read as the reverse complement.
TCTTGGCCACCTTTTTTGCGGAAGTCGCCATGTTTCTCCTACCAGGTGTGGTCGTTGGATACACGAAGCGTGCAACGCGCGCGCTTCAACGCCGGATTCTACAAGCGCCGTGACGCTTCGTGCAGTACTTTTATGCGTTTTCGCGGGGTTTCCCGCAGGTTTTGTTGCGCGCGACCGACTTCGCCGACGCTCGAACAACGAAAAACGCCTTCACGTATACGTCGAAACGCGTCCGAACGCGAATTACGTTCGATATTTGCGCACCTATACTGACTTCGCTCAGTGCCCCGGATGCCTTCATGCGCGAAGTCAGATACGTCAAAGGACTCGACGGCCTGCGAGCCCTCGCCGTCATCCTCGTTTTCCTGTCCCACAAGGGCCACGTCCTCGCTGTCGACGTGGGCAAGCTCGGTGTGTGGACGTTCTTCTTCATCAGCGGATTCCTGATCGTCGGCGAACTGCATCGCAACCGTCAGGCAATCGAGAGCGGCACGATGACGCGCCGCCATGCGCTGGCGCTGTTCCTCGCGAAGCGCGCGCTGCGGATCTTTCCCGTCTACTACCTGCTGCTCGCCGCGCTCGCGATCGCGCACGCGCTGTTCTACCAGCGCGGCGTCAATCTCGGGCTCGCGTGGCACGCCACGTTCCTGTCGAACTACTGGATCGGCGTCGTCAAGGACGGCTGGCCAGGCTCCACGTCGCACTTCTGGAGCCTCGCGGTCGAGCAGCAGTTCTATCTGATCGCGCCGCTCACGCTGCTCGCGGTGCCGGCCGCGCGCCACGTCGCGCTCGGCGTCGCGGCCGTCGCGCTGTGCGCGCTCGCGCATCTCGCGCTCTACGCGCTCGACGCATCGCCGGTGCTGATCTACGCGTTTTCCCCGTGGAATTTCGCGCTGATCGCGCTGGGCGGCGTCGGCGCAATGGCGCTCGCCGATCGCGGCGAGGACGTCGTCCGCCGCATTCCGCCCGGCTGGCTCGGCGCCGCCGGCGTCGCGTTCTTCCTCGCGCTGCCCGCGTTCACGACGCTGCCGGACGTCGTCACGGGGCTCACGGATCTCGGCCTGTCCGCGTCGCTCGGCGCGCTGATGCTGTGGATCGTCACCGAACCCGACCACCCGGCCGTCGCACTGCTCGACTGGGCGCCGCTCGTCTATCTCGGCACGATCAGCTACGGCTTCTACCTGTTCCACAACCTGATTCCGGCACGTCTCGGCGAGATGCCCACGCTGTTCGCGCACGTGCCGATGCCCGCGATCGTCCGGGACGTGCTGCCGGAACTGCTGCAGTTCGCGCTCGCCGTGCTGCTCGCGCATCTGTCGTGGCGCTATCTGGAAAAGCGCCTGCTCGACTTCAAGAAGCCGATCGCCGCGATGCTGGCCCGGTACTTCGTCGCACGGCCGGGCACCTCGCCGCGCTGAGCGGAGCACCGCGACGGACGCGACGCAACCGGAACATGTGCGTCGGGGCCGGCGATGCCGCGCGCCGAAACGGTGCGGCCATCGGCCCGGTTCGCCCATCGGTTCGAGACGCACGCGACATCGGCGGACAGACGCTCCCCCGCGGCACGGGGAAGCGCGATCGAACGCCATTGCAAATCGACGCGCTGACCCGGCACGCCGACGGCTATCGCACCGCCCGACCGCCGCTCATCACGCCGCACGCGACCGACGCGTCGGCACCGGTTTCATCGCCACGGTGTCCGGGATCCGACGCACCGCGCAACACGGTGCAACGTGCACGCGAACCGGCATCGCCGTCCGGAGGCACACCGCAATCGTCGCGCACGCATCCGTTCGACGCCGCCCGGATTCAGCGCCGCCGATCACCCGCGGCCCTACGCCTGCGCGGCGAATGCACGCAAAAAAGCCCCGGCGCACAAGGCAGCCGGGGCCAACGGAACAACCACCACCTGAAACAGCGGAGCAGCGCGGCTGCTTATGCGACAGCAGCCAGCGCGGGCAGGCAGGTACGCAGGTACGCCTCGAATTCGCGGCTCACTTCCGGATGCTGGAGCGCGAGTTCGACGGTCGCCTTGAGGTAGCCGATCTTGCTGCCGCAATCGAAACGCGTGCCGAAGTAGCGATACGCGAGCACCTGTTCGTTCGCGAGCAGCGACTGGACGGCGTCGGTGAGCTGCAACTCGCCGCCCGCGCCCGGCTTGAGCTTGCGCAGGTGATCGAAGATCGTCGGCATGAACACGTAGCGGCCGACCACGCCGAGGTTCGACGGCGCGTCTTCCGGCGCCGGCTTCTCGATGATGCCCGACAGCTTGATGATGTCCTCTTCCCACTCGCGGCCTTCGATGACGCCGTACGAGCGGCTGTCCTCGCGCGGGATCGTCTCGACCCCGATCACCGAGCTGTGATAGTGGTCGAACACGTCGACGAGCTGCTTGAGCACCGGCTGTTCGCCATGCAGCAGGTCGTCGGCGAGAATCACCGCGAACGGTTCGCCGTGCACGAGCTTCTCCGCGCACAGCACCGCATGGCCGAGGCCGAGCGCTTCCGGCTGGCGCACGTAGAAGCAGTTCACGTGGCTCGGCTTGATGCCGCGCACGAGTTCGAGCAGCTTCTCCTTGCCGCGCGCCTCGAGTTCGGCCTCGATCTCGTACGACTTGTCGAAGTGATCCTCGATCGCGCGCTTGCTGCGCCCGGTCACGAAGATCATCTCGGTGATACCGGCGTTGATCGCTTCCTCGACCGCGTACTGGATCAGCGGCTTGTCGACGACGGGCAGCATTTCCTTCGGGCTCGCCTTCGTTGCCGGGAGGAACCGCGTGCCGAGACCGGCAACGGGGAACACGGCCTTGGTGACTTTCAACATGTTCGCATCCTGATTGCGTTGACTGCGCCGCGTCGCTGGACGACGTGGCGCGATTGTTTTCCGAACGGCATATCGAGAACCGACGGCACGGCCAATTCCACTCCGCTCATTTTCGATATGGACCGATTGCCCAGGTTTTTCGGAAAAGAGATAATCTGCGCATCCGGTCGATATTGCCGAACCCGGCACCGATACAGAAACAAATTACCGATTTTCCGGATACAAATTCTTACGATTCGAATTCCTCGATATACGGGACGCCGCCCCGCTCGAGCCCCGGGCGAATCGGCTCGTTCTTCAGCGCCTCGCGGTACGCCGACAGCACGGCCATGACCAGCAGTACTGCCGCGCTCGCGATCCAATGCATGTCCATCTTGCCGCTCCTTGCATCAATCAACTGGAGCTTCAAACTATCAGAAAAAAATCGGCAAATAATTGTGACGGCGGCGAAACCGCTTTCAGACCGGAATAACACCACTATCTGAAATACCGCTATTTCCCGGCGCGATTTTTTTATTGATTCGAGCGAATTCTTGCGCATTACGATTGGACCATCCCCTTCATCCGTCGCAAGGAATCGAATCGCATGCAAGCTTTCAGCGGATCGTCTTTGACTGCGCCGCCCGTCGCCGACCACAAGGAACACGTGATCGACGCGATGCGCGGGTTCGCGGCGCTGCTCGTCGCCTATTTCCACTGCCGCCAGGTCGTCTGGGTCGGCATGCAGAGCTTCCATCAAGCTTACGGTCATGCACTGAACCCGAGCGTGATCGCCGGCTACCTGACCTTCCCGTTCGCATGGGGCTCCGCCGGCGTGCCGATCTTCTTCGTGATCAGCGGCTACTGCATCCACCGCAATGCAGCGCTCAAGCTCGCGGCCAACCCCGCGTACCGGCTCGACGCGCCGAACTTCTGGGCGCGCCGCTTCGCGCGCATCTACCCGGTGCTGCTCGCCGCGCTGCTGTTCACGCTCGCGATGGACGCGGTCAGCCTGCAGATCGCGCCGGTCAGCCACAAGATCCGCGACGTCGGCATCACCGCGTTCCTCGTGAACCTGTTCTCGCTGCAAGGCGTCGCCGGCTACACGTACGGGTCGAACGGCGCGCTGTGGACGCTGTCGCTCGAAGTGCAGTTCTACGCAATCTACCCGCTGCTGTTCGCACTGCGCCGGCGCATCGGCATGCCGGCCATCGTGGTGGCCGTCGCGCTCGTCAACGTCGCGTCGGCGTGGCTGCTCGAACGGCACGACCTGCAGTTCTTCACGTCGTACTGGCTGTCCTGGACCGTCGGCGCGTGGATCGCCGACGTGCGCGCGCAGCCGGCGCGCGGCACGGCCGCCGTGCCGTCGCGCGCGTGGTACCTCGCGGCGGCCGTGCTGCTGGCCGCGGGCTGCGGCGCGTTCCGTTTCGGCCAGTACGGCGCGTTCCAGCTGTGGGCAGCCGGCTTCGCGTGCTTCCTGTACCGCGCGCTCGCCTGCCCGCCGCGCCCGACGCCGCTGCTGCGCGTGCTCGGCTGGTTCGGCGACTTCAGCTACTCGCTGTACCTGATCCATCTGCCGCTGTTCGTCTGCCTCGGCTCGGTGCTGTTCCACTCCGAACTGCAACTGTCGATCTGGCCGTCGATCGCGTTCATGGCCGCCGCGATTCCGGTCGCCTACGTGTTCTACCGGCTGTTCGAACGCCCGGCGATGATGTGGTCGGCCAGCCTGAAGCCGACCCGTACCGCCCGCGTCGTCGCACCGGCACCCGAACGGGCTGCCTGAACGGCGCCGTTCGCGCGCTCGCGGCCCCCGCCCGGCGTCAGGCTGCGCGGGGGCTTTTTTACGGGCAGGACGGCGCGAGGATGCATTTGCGCGGCGCGGCGGGTACGACGTACCGAAGTACGCAAGCCGCGGCGTCATGCGCCGCCTGGGCGGCTGCACGGCGGTCGCGTCGCCCAACCCCTCACGCGATCCGCGGCAGGACCACACGGCGCCGCTCCTGGCGTCCCGCGCAGCGATTCCGAGCCGGGCGGCGGCCGGATTCACGCCCGCTGCAACGCATCGCTCCGCCGCCCGAGCGCATCGTCGGTGCAGCCTCCATCCTGCGATCCGGGCCGGCCCCGGATTCCGCCGCTCACGCTCACGCAATCGCTCGCCTTTGCGCGAATTACGGATTTGTCACGTACGGCGTGCCAGATGCGCGACAGGCTCGGCTCCGCCCAAAGCGCAAAGCCCCCATGCAGCGCATCACCGCATGGGGGCCCGGTTCCGCGGGTTCACGACGACACGCTTCACATGCCGCCGCCGGCCGCCACCTACCGCTTCTTCGCCTTCGCGGCCTTCGCCGTATCCGCGAGGATCTTCTCGACCCGCGCCACATAGGTTTCGGTGCCGAACCGGCGCACCGCGGTCGCCCGCCCGCTCACGACGAGCCGCTCGCGCAGCGCGGCGTCGTGCTGCAGCCTGCCCAGCGCATCGGCCAGCGCGGCCGCGTTGCCCGGCTCGCAGAGCAGCCCGTTTTCGCCGTCCTCGATGATCTCGACGACCCCGCCCGCGCGGGCCGCGACCACCGGCCGCCGCGCGAGCATGCCCTCGACGATCACGCGCCCGAACGGCTCCGGCGTGATCGACGTATGCGCGACCACGTCGACCGCCTTCATGCACGCGGCCACGTCGCGCTGGAAGCCGAGGAAATGGACACGGTCGTCCATCCCGTGACGCGCGACGACCTCGTGCAGCTGCGCCGCGTATTCGTCCTCGCCGAACAGCGGCGCGCCGACCAGCACCACGTGCATGTCGGGATGGCGAGCCGCCGCCTCCAGCAGCAGGTGCTGCCCCTTCCAGTGCGCGAGGCGGCTGAACGAGCCGACCAGCCATGCGTGCTCGGGCAGCCCGAAGCGCGCGCGCAGCGCGGCCTGGCTCGCATCGTCCAGCGCGTCGAACGGTTCGGCCGAAATGCCGTTGAACACGACGTCGACGTGCTGCGGCGTGAAGCCCGTCAGCGCACGAAATGCCTGCGCGGACGCGTCGGAGTTCGCGATCACGCGCGTGACGCCGAGCCGCGCGCAGTACTTGATCGCCATCAGCTGCTTGCTGCCGAAATGGTCGCCGCTGACGATGTCGCGCAGGTGCCAGACCACCGGCTTGCGCGCGAGCCGCCCGGCCAGCGCGGCGACCACCATCGCGCGCTGCGTGTTCGCGTAGATCACCTCGGCGCGGCGTGCGCGCCGCGCGACGTCGCGCACGAGCGCGACCAGCTGCTTCAACGCGCCGGCCGACACGCCGCCCTGCTTGCGCACCCCGGCGAGCGCGCCCTGGTCGAGCACGTCGACGCGCGCGCCGATCTCGTCGAGCGCCGCGCGGAACGGGCCGTCGTCGAACAGCAGCACGTCGGCGTTCGCGCGCATGTGCTTCATGATCTCCAGCAGCGACAGCTCCGCACCGCCGAGCACGCCGCTCTGGTCCAGCACGAGCGTCGCCGGGCCGCGCGCGGCCGGCATCGGCGCGACGGCCGTGCCGCGCTGCGCGGTCGAGCCGGGCAGCGCCGTCTCCACGTAATCGAGAAAGCGCCGCCGGAACGTGTCGGCGGAAAAGCGCTCCGCATTCGCGCGGCACGCGTGCGCCGTGAAGCGCTGCGGCGCGCGCTCGAAATCGTCGACCGCCGCGACGATCGCATGCGGCGTCTGTTCGTCGAAGAACAGCCCGGTCGGCTGCGCGTGCGCGCGCGGCTCGAGCACGGTCTCGAGCGCGCCGCCCTTGCCGTACGCGATCACGGGCGTGCCGCACGCCTGTGCCTCGACCACCGAAATCCCGAAATCCTCCTCGGCCGCGAACACGAACGCCTTCGCGCGCCGCATCCGGTCGTGCAGCACCGCGAACGGCTGGTAGCCCATGATCTCGACGTTGGGGCCTGCCTTCGCGCGGATCTTCTGCATCTCCGGGCCGTCGCCGATCACGACGAGCTTGCGCTCCGGCGTGCGCGAGAACGCTTCGACGATCAGGTCGATCTTCTTGTACGGCACCATCCGCGACGCCGTCAGGTAGAAATCGTCCTTCGCCTCGTTCAGCGAGAAGCCGTCCACGTCGACCGGCGGGAAGATCACCGCCGCATCGCGGTGATACACCTTGCGGATGCGTCGCGCGATGAACGCGGAGTTCGCGACGAAGCCGTCCACCGCGTTCGCGGTGCGCGTGTCCCAGTTGCGGATGTAATGCAGGATCATCCGCGCGAGCAGCGACTTCGGCCCGTGCGTCAGGTTCGACTGTTCCAGATACTGGTGCTGCAGGTCCCACGCGTAGCGGATCGGCGAATGCACGTAGCTGATGTGCATCTGGTCCGGCCCGGTCAGCACGCCCTTCGCGACCGCGTGGCTGCTGGAGATCACGAGGTCGTAGTCCGACACGTCGAGCTGCTCGATCGCGAGCGGCATCAGCGGCAGGTAGCTGCGGTACTTGGTGCGCGCGAACGGCAGCTTCTGGATGAACGAGGTCGTCACCGGCTTGCCGCGCACGAACGCGCGGTCGTCGAGAAAATCGACGAGGCTGAACAGGTCCGCGTCGGGAAAGCACGCGACGATCTGTTCGAGCACGCGCTCGGCGCCGGCGTACGTGACGAGCCAGTCGTGGACGATCGCCACGCGCAGCGGGCGCGACGCATCGCGCGCGCTCGCCTGCCCGGCCGGTTTGGCCCGGCGCAGCGTGGCTGCGTCGCCGGCTTCGGCCGCGGCGGCATCGGCCGTGGCGAGGTTCAGGATGGCGTGTTCCGCCAGATCGCGATTCATATGGTTTTCCTCGCATTGAGACGGACGAACAGGTCACGCACCAGCGCGCGCAGGGCCGGCGTCATCGTGAACGACCACGCCAGGTTCAGCGCCAGCACGACCGCGCAGAGGCCGATCGACTCGCCGAGCCCCGACCACGCTTGCGCGAGAAACAGGCTCGCGAGCAGGAAGGCGAGATGCGCGAGCATGTCGAGCACGATCGCGCGCATCCGGATCGCCGACAGGTAAAGCAGCACGCCGTAGTCGACCAGCGCGCGGGTCGCGACGACCACCGCCGCGCCGATCAGCCCGAAGTGATGAATGCCGAACCACAGGCCGCCGACGAAGAACGGCATCTCGATGAGCCCGGCGAACGCGGCGCGCGCCGGGTTGACCTGCGACTGGATCAGGATCCGCGTGACGCTCGCCTGGCCGACGAGCCACACGCTGATCACCAGCACGCGCCCGACCGGCGCGGAATGCGCGGCGAGATCGGCGCCGACCCACAGCGTGAGGAACGGCGCGAGCGCGAAGATCGCGACGATGCCGACCGGCGTGAACACGCCGTTCAGGAATTCGAGCGACTGGCGCGCGAGCGTGTCCGCGTGATCGCGGCCGACCGCCGACAGGCGCGGGAACAGCGTGCGCACCAGCGCGTTCGGCAGCATGTTCAGCCGCGTGACGAGGTTCTGCGGAACCGTGTAGTAGGTGACGAACTTCGCGCCCATGCCGGCGCCGAGCATCACGCGATCGAGCGTATCGGCGACCATGCTCGCCGTGCTCGCGATCAGCATCCAGCCGCCGAAGTTGAACAGCCCTTTCGCGGTGCCCCACTGCGGCGGGTCGATGCGCCGGATCCCGAGCACCTTGATGCTCGCGTGACCGAGCATCACCGCCGCGATCAGCCGCGCGACGACCGCGGCGGCCAGCACCGTCTGCAGGTTCGGCGCGATCCACCACGCGGCGCCGAGCGGCAGCAGCTGGAACAGGAACGTGCCGATCGTCTGGTTCGTGTTGAACACGCCGAACCGCTCGGCGCCGTTGATCGCGCCGGCGAACACCCACGACACGTTCGCGAGCGGAATCGCGAGCGCGAGCCACGGCAGCGCGAGATACACCTCGTGCTGCATCGCCGCCGACACCTTCGTGAAGTACTCGGTGTAGATGAACGCGCCGAAATAGATCAGCAGCCCGCCGACGACGCCGGTGCCGAGATTCAGCCAGAACGCGCTCCAGAACACGCGCGCGCTTTCGTCGGCGTTGCCGCTCGCGAGCGCCTTGGAGATGTGGTTCTGCGCGGCCATGCTCATCCCGAGATCGAGGATCCCGAAATAACCGATCAGCGTCCACACGAGGCTGACGACGCCGTAGCGTTCGACGCCCAGCGCGTGGATATACGCGGGCACCGTCACCAGCGACACGAAGGTCGGCAGGATCAGCCCGATGAAGTTGATCGAAACGTTCTTGAGTATGCCTTTGTCCATGCTTCTGCCTTGTGTGACGGCGACTGCAACGACGGTGCGCCGCCCGTCACGGTTTCCAGCGATACATCAGCACCTTGCCGCGCGCGTCTTCCTCGACGAACACCAGGTATTCGCCGTTCTCGCGCCGGAACGCGCTGATGCCGAACGGCACGTCGACCCAGCCCGACGCCTTGCCGACCTCGGCGCCCGGGCTCATCACGCCGACTTCCTTGCCGGTTTCCTTGTCGTACACGTGGATCTTCCCGACCGGCTCCACCGTGAAGATGTAGCGGCCCTCGACCGTGATGCCGATCAGGTCGAGGATCGGCTTCGCGTCGAGCTGCCACGGCAGCGCGACCGTGTAGCGCACCACCGGCGAGCCGCTCGACCACTTGTCGAAGCGCACCAGCACGCGGCCGATTTCCTTGTTGATGCCGGGCTGCGGCGGCGCGTCGGCCGTGTAGCCCGTCACGTACAGCGTGTCCGTCTGCGGCTCGTAGATCGCGCGGCGCAGCTGCGTGAACGGCTGCGGCATCGGATAGGTCGTGACCTTGTCGTACGAATAGATCGGGTTGCCGGCCTTGTCGACGCCGCCGTAGCCGAAGCGGTGAATGCCGCGCACGTCGCTCGTGCGCCAGATGTCGCCCTTCGTGTCGACCCACCAGCCCCAGCCGCCCGCCTTCGCCTTGCCGGTCGTGTTGGTCGTGAACTCGTCCTCGTCGAGCCGGCCGTTGCCGTTCGCGTCGCGCCAGATCCAGTCGCCGCCCGGCGGCTTGTTCGGCACCTTGTCGACCGGCCGCGCACGGCCCGCGATCAGGCCCGACGGAATCGCGACCTCGCCGTCGCGCTTCGCGTCGAACCGGTAGATCTTCAGGTGATCGGCGTACATGTCGGTCAGGTACAGGAACGTGCGGCCGTCGACGCGCCGCGCGAACGGCATGCCGGGGTACTGGTCCGTGTGGAACACGGGATCGTCCGGATACTTGAAACGGTTCGACAGGAAGCCGGCGTATTTCCAGCCCTGGCCGGGCGGCTTCGACAGGTCGAGCTCGAAGCGCTTGTTGCCCGTGTACACGCTGTTCGGCCGTGCGGGATCGAGCCACGCGCCGTCGACGAACAGCAGCCCCTGCACCTGCCAGCGCAGCTTGCCGTCCGGCGTGTAGCTCTCGAGCACCGCGCCGAGCCCCGCGCCGATCGTGTCGTGGCGCGGCCCGATGCCGTTCATCGACACGTACACGTTGCCCGCGCGATCGACGCCCACGCCCGTCAGCCCGTTGAAACGTTGCGGCCCGGGGCGGCCCGGCACCGGGCCCGCGAAGATCCCGCCGCGCTCGCCGAGCGTGCCGGACGGCGCATAGCCGTTGCCGCCTTTCGAGAAAATCAGCACCTGCTGGCGCGGGCCGTTGTCCGCGACCAGCACGCGCCCTTTCGCGTCGACCGCCACGTCCACCGCGTCGGTCCCCTCGGGCAGCGTGGGCGCGTCGTCGAGCTTGCGGCCGTCCGCGCGCACGTGCACGAGGTGCGCGGGCCCGTTGAGCGTATCGGTGAGCAGCCACAGCGTGCCGTCGCCGGCGAGCGCGATGCGGCCCGGCTCATGCGCACTCCACGTGCCTTTCCTCTGCATCGTTTCGGCGTCGTACACGTCGACTTCGTCATGCGAAGGATTCGTCGCGAACAACGTCTTGTCGTCGGCCGCGAGGCCGCCCACTTCCGCCTTCAGCTCACCGACTTCCGACCGCGCGGGCGCCGCCACCTCGTTCATCACCATGAAGCTCGCGGCCATCCGCGCCCGGCCCGCATCGGCGCGCCCGCCGGGCGCGACCTGCGGCGCCGCGCGGAACGGCGCGGGCTGCTTCATGTCGCCGACCGTGCGCCGCGAAATGCCGTACCACTGCTTGCCCTTGTCCGGCCAGATGCCGGGCGACTGCAGATGGCCGCGCTCGTTGCCGACGCCGATCGCGACGTATGCATACTTGCCGTTCACCGCGACCGCGTTGCCGCCGAGATTGCCCCAGCCATGCGTGCCGCCCGCGAAGCCGAGCATCTTCCCGTCCTGGTAGACGCTCGCCTCGGCGCCGCTCTCGTCCCACGGCGCGTTCGTATACACCTTGCCGTCGGGCGTCACCGCGATCGCGCGAATGTCGATCTGCGTCCAGCTGCCGTCGCCATAGCCGAACGTGTTGCCGATCCACGACGTGGTCGCGGGCAACACGGTTTCAGCCGGTGCGGCGCTCACGGACAACGCCGCGCATACCGTCATGCCAACCAGAATCAGACGTCGCAATGCGCTCTCCAGACTCGATGCGAAAGCGACCGGCGCCGTGGCGTGCTGCCTGCCCGGATGACCTGTCGCTAAATGGGTTTCAAACGTCGCGATGCAGGTTACAAGCGAAAATAATCACAAGAAATTTGGAAATATTTGGGGATGTTTCCGCCTGAAATATTGAACCGGAATCGTCCGGAATAGCCCCGGCGAAACGGAAATAACGACCGCCTTTCACGCGGCGATCCGTAGAAAATTCCGCTCCGGCCCGCCCGACGGCCTCCCTGGCCTGCAAATCTTTCATCTCGTGATTGAAACGACCGGCATTTGAATGTTTTCAGCCGAATAAATGACATGCGTTTTTTTGCCGATTTCTTTTCCCTAGAATCGATTTCGAATCAATATTCCCTTTAAACGCATGCATTACGTTCACGCATCGGATGCGCGGCGCGCCGCGGCATCGGCCGCGCGTCGCGAAGGAGCGGCGCGATGACGGGCATCTCGCGCACCGCCGACCTCGCCCCGCCGCAACACGGCCGCATCGTGCAGCTCGACGGGCTGCGCGCGATCGCCGTCGGCGCCGTGTTCCTGCAACACGCGCTGAAGGCGCCGCTGTGGATGGGCGTCGACCTGTTCTTCGTGCTGAGCGGCCTGCTGATCACCGGCATCCTGCTCGAGCGCAAGGCGCGCGGACAGTCGTACTTCAGCCACTTCTACGCGCGCCGGGTGCGCCGGATCCTGCCGCCGTATGTGCTGCTGCTGGTCGTGTCGACGCTGCTGTTCGGCGCGAGCTGGCTGCCGCACTGGCCGTGGTTCGCGTTCTTCTCGACCAACATCGGGCTGTCGCTCGGCAGCATCGGCCACGACAGCCTGAACGTGCTGTGGTCGCTCGCCGTCGAGGAGCAGTTCTACATCTTCTGGCCGTTCGTCGTGCTGTGGTGTTCGGAGCGCGCGCTGCTTTGGATCGCCGCCGCGCTGATCGTCGCGGCGCCCGTGCTGCGCGCGATCGCGACACCGTGGTTCGATTCGTTCTGGCCGATCTACTACCTGACGCCGTTCCGGATGGACCTGCTCGCCGCGGGCGCGCTGCTCGCGATCGTGCTGCGCCGCGACCGGCGCGCGCTGGAGCCGTTCTATCCGCTCGCGATCGTCGGCGCGCTCGTGTCGCTCGCGATCCTCGGCTGGCTGCACCTGTCGTTCCCGCGTTTCCGCGCCGCGAACACGCCGCTGTCGAACGCCGCGCTCTACAGCATCTCGCTGCTGCTGTGCACGTCGATCGTCGTGATCGCGCTGCGCGGACGCGGCCTCGTGCAGCGCGTGCTGACGAACCCGCTGCTCGTGTACGTCGGCACCGTCAGCTACACCGTCTACCTGATTCACCTGAGCGTGCTGTACGCGCTGTGGCCGCTGCACCTGAACCGCTTCGTCACGGCCGCGCTCGCGCTGGCCATCACGCTCGTGTACGCCACCGTGAGCTGGTACGGCTTCGAGCGGCGCCTGACCCGCGGCCCCGCGCGCAGCACGGTACCCGCCGCCGCGCGCACGACCGCCTGAATTTCTCAATCCATCGTTTCGACCAGGACATTGCCATGAGCCAAACTCGCAAGAAGGCCATCATCACGGGGATCACCGGGCAGGACGGCGCCTACCTGACCAAGCTGCTGCTCGACAAGGGCTACGAAGTCACGGGCACCTACCGCCGCACCAGCTCGGTCAACTTCTGGCGCATCGCCGAGCTCGGCGTCGACACGCACCCGAACCTGTCGCTCGTCGAGCACGACCTGACGGATGCCGGCTCCAGCCTGCGGCTGCTCGAACGCACGCAGCCCGACGAGCTGTACAACCTGGCCGCGCAGAGCTTCGTCGGCGTGTCGTTCGACCAGCCGGCGACGACCGCCGAGGTCACGGGCGTCGGCCCGCTGAACCTGCTCGAGGCGATCCGCGTGGTGAGCCCGAAGACGCGCTTCTACCAGGCGTCGACGTCCGAGATGTTCGGCAAGGTGCAAGCGATCCCGCAGACGGAGACGACCGCGTTCTACCCGCGCAGCCCGTATGGCGTCGCGAAGCTGTACGCGCACTGGATGACCGTGAACTACCGCGAGTCCTATGACCTGTTCGGCTGCAGCGGCATCCTGTTCAACCACGAATCGCCGCTGCGCGGCCGCGAGTTCGTCACGCGCAAGATCACCGACACCGTCGCGAAGATCAAGCTCGGCAAGGCGACCCGGCTCGAGCTCGGCAACCTCGACGCGAAGCGCGACTGGGGCTTCGCGCTCGAATACGTCGAAGGGATGTGGCGGATGCTGCAGGCCGACGAGCCCGACACCTACGTGCTCGCGACCAACCGCACCGAGACCGTGCGCGACTTCGTGCAGATGGCGTTCGCGGCCGCCGGCTACCAGATCGAATGGACCGGCAAGGGCGAGCAGGAACGCGGCCTCGACGCGTCGAACGGCAACGTGCTCGTCGAAGTGAATCCGAAGTTCTACCGCCCTGCCGAAGTCGACCTGCTGATCGGCTCCGCCGAGAAGGCGAAAGCCAAGCTGGGCTGGGCGCCGGAGACGACGCTCGAACAGCTCTGCCAGATGATGGTCGAAGCGGACCTGACGCGGAACCGGCACCATGACACGTACTGAAGCCAGGCGCCCGTCGCGCCGGGCGTTCGTCACGGGCCTGGCGGGCTTCACCGGCCGCTACATGGCGCAGCGGCTCGCTGCGGCCGGCTACGACGTGTGGGGCACCGTGGCACCCGGCGCGGCGCGGCCCGACGATCCGGCGCTCGCCCACTGCACGCTGCTGCCGGTCGACCTGCTCGATGCGGACGCGACCCGTGCGGCGCTCGCCGATGCGCGGCCCGATGCGGTCGTGCATCTCGCCGCGCGCGCGCACGTCGCGCAGGACGAGCCGTCGCAGACCTACGCGGTCAACATCGTCGGCACGCGCAACCTGCTGGCCGCGCTCGCGGGCCTCGACCGCCGCCCGTCGGCGGTGCTGCTCGCCAGCAGCGCGAACATCTACGGCAATTCGACGGCCGGCGTGCTCGACGAAAGCGTCGCGCCCGCGCCCGCGAACGACTACGCGGTCAGCAAGCTCGCGATGGAATACGCGGCGAAGCTGTGGGCCGACCGCCTGCCGATCGTGATCGCGCGGCCGTTCAATTACACGGGCGTCGGCCAGGACGATGCCTATCTGCTGCCGAAGCTGGTGTCGCACTATGCGCGCAACGCGCCGCGCATCTCGCTCGGCAATCTCGACGTGAGCCGCGATTTCTCCGACGTGCGCGACGTGACGGCCGCCTATCTGAAGCTGCTCGAAGCCGCGCCGGCCGGCGAGACGTTCAACATCTGCTCGGAGCGCGCGTATTCGCTGAAGGAAGTGCTGGCGATGCTGTCGCGAATCGCCGGCTACGTGATCGACGTGACGATCGATCCGCGCTTCGTTCGGCATAACGAAGTAAAAAGCCTGAGCGGGTCGCGCGACAAGCTGCGGCGCGCGGTGGGCGAGCTGCCCGTGACGCCGCTCGACGAAACCTTGCGCTGGATGATGGACGCGATGCGCGACGCGCGGGCCGGCTGATTCCGGCAACGCTCGTCGTACTTCGTCATGAAAAACACCCCAAAGATTGGATCTAGTCCAACTTTTGGGGTGCAGTTCATGTCGAGCGGCCCGTCGTCATGCCGACCCTGAAACCGGCGCCGCCCGCTCAGCCCTCGAGGCCGCGCGCGAGATCGTTGCGCAGGTCGCCCGCGTTTTCCAGGCCGACCGCGAGGCGGATCAGCCCTTCGGTGATCCCCGCGGCCGCACGCGCTTCCGGCGTGATGCGCGCGTGCGTCGTCGTCGCCGGATGCGTGATCGTCGTGCGCGTGTCGCCGAGGTTGCCGGTGATCGAGACCAGCTTCGTGCTGTCGATCACGCGCCACGCGTTCGCGCGCTGCTGCTCCGGCGTGTCGCCCTTCAGCTCGAACGATACGATCGCGCCGCCCGCCTTCTGCTGACGCTTTGCGAGTTCGTGCTGCGGATGCGATTCGAGCCCCGGATAGAACACGCGCTTGACCGCAGGATGCGAATCGAGCCAGCGTGCGATTTCCAGCGCGTTCGCCGACTGCTTCTCGACGCGCAGCGACAGCGTCTCCATCCCCTTCAGCAGCACCCACGCGTTGAACGCCGACAGCGTCGGACCCGCGCTGCGCACGAACGGGAACACCTTGCCCATGATGAATTCCTTCGAGCCGACCAGCGCGCCGCCGAGCACGCGGCCCTGGCCGTCGAGGAACTTCGTCGCCGAGTGCATCACGACGTCCGCGCCGAGCTTCAGCGGCTGCTGCAGCACCGGGCTGCAGAAACAGTTGTCGACGACGAACAGCGCGTTCGCGGCCTTCGCGATCTTGCCGATCGCCTCGATGTCGGCGAGTTCGGTCAGCGGGTTCGACGGCGTTTCGAGGAAGAACATCTTCGTCTCGGGCCGCACCGCTTCCTGCCATGCGTTCAGGTCGGTCGGATCGACGAAGGTCGTCGTGATGCCGAACTTGCTGAAGATCTGCGAGAACATCCCGAGCGTCGAGCCGAACAGGCTGCGCGAGCTGACGAGGTGATCGCCCGCCTGCAGCGCGGACATCACGACCGACATGATCGCGGCCATGCCCGACGCCGTCGCGATGCAGGCCTCGCCGCCTTCGAGCGCGGCGAGACGATCCTGGAACATGGTGACGGTCGGGTTCGTGAAGCGCGAATAGGTGAAGTAGTCTTCCGAATTCGCGAAGCGCTCGGCTGCCTCGGCCGCGCTCGTGAAGCAAAAGCTCGACGTGAGGAACAGCGCTTCCGAGTGCTCGTTGAAGTCGCTGCTGCGCAGCGTGCCCGCGCGCACGGCGAGCGTGTCGAAGTTGAGGGAGTCGTCCATGTTCCGTTATCCGTATTCGAGGGGTCGCGCCGAGGGTCGTGCATCGGGCGCGCGCCCAGCCACAAAAATCAGGCCAAAACAAAAAGCCCGCTATGCGTCGGCATCAGCGGGCTTCGGTGCGGTACGACAGCGATCGACTCGGGCCGGCTGCCGCCGGCCTTCGCTTTAGCTGTTTTGGGAAGTCGCCCCGCGTCCGCAAGCTGAATCAAATCGACGCAAGGCCACATCCTATCACGCTTCATCCGAAGCGTGCGCCGGCATCACTCGACCGACAGCTGCAGGTTCATCTGCGAACGCGCGGTGTCGCCTGCCGTGTCGCGATCGGCCTGCGACGCCGGTGCGAGACGGGCGCGCTCGATCGCATCGAGGTACTCGGGCGTCACGGCGCCGGTGATGTAGTTGCCGTCGAAGCACGACGCCTCGAAGCCCTCGAGCTTCGGGTTGATGTCGCGCACCGCGCGGCGCAGGTCGTCGACGTCCTGATAGATCAGGTGGTCGGCACCGATGATCTTCGCGACTTCCTCGTCGGTGCGGCCGTGTGCAACCAGCTCGCCGCGCGTCGGCATGTCGATGCCGTACACGTTCGGGAACTTCACGGGCGGCGCCGCCGACGCGAAGATCACCGACTTCGCGCCCGCATCGCGCGCCATCTGCACGATTTCGTGCGAGGTCGTGCCGCGCACGATCGAGTCGTCGACGATCAGCACATGCTTGTCCTTGAACTCGATGCTCATCGCATTGAGCTTCTGGCGCACCGACTTCTTGCGCACGGCCTGGCCCGGCATGATGAAGGTACGGCCGACGTAGCGGTTCTTGAAGAAGCCTTCGCGATACTCGACGCCGAGCTTCGCGGCGACCTGCATCGCTGCCGGACGCGACGAATCGGGAATCGGCATCACGACGTCGATCGGCACGTTCGGCAGCTCGCGCTTGATCTTCTCGGCGAGGTAGTCGCCCATGCGCAGGCGCACGTTGTAGACGGGCACGCCGTCGAGGCACGAATCCGGACGCGCGAGATACACGTATTCGAACATGCACGGATTCAGCGTCGGGTTCTCCGCGCACTGCTGGCTGTGGAAGTTGCCGGCCTTGTCGATGAAGATCGCTTCGCCCGGCTGCACGTCGCGCACGAATTCGAAGCCGATGCCTTCGACCGCCACCGACTCCGACGCGACCATCCATTCGGTGCCGTGTTCGGTCTCGAGCTTGCCGATGCAGAGCGGGCGGATGCCGAACGGATCGCGGAACGCGACCAGGCCGTAGCCGGCGATCAGCGACACGATCGCGTACGAGCCCTGCAGGCGGCGATGCACGCCCTCGACCGCCTTGAACAGCGCGGCCGGATCGAGTTCGAGGCCCGTCGTCGACAGCTGCAGCTCGTGCGCGAACACGTTGAGCAGCACTTCGCTGTCGGAATTGGTGTTGATGTGCCGGCGGTCGATCCGGAACATCTCGTCCTTCAGCTGTTCCCAGTTCGTCAGGTTGCCGTTGTGCGCGAGGATGATCCCGAACGGCGCGTTCACGTAGAACGGCTGCGCCTCGGCTTCGCTCGACGCCGAGCCGGCCGTCGGATAGCGGACCTGGCCGATGCCGAAGGTGCCGGGCAGGCTGCGCATGTTGCGCGTGCGGAACACGTCGCGCACCATGCCGTTCGCCTTGTACATGTGGAAATTGCTGCCGTCCGCCGTCGCGATGCCCGCTGCGTCCTGACCGCGATGCTGCAGCAGCAGCAGGCTGTCATAGATCAGCTGATTGACGGGGGCTTGGGAGATAACACCTACGATGCCGCACATGGCATGTCCTTCAAGATGACAAAATCGGTTCCGTCCTGCCCGGCCGCGTCGTCACACGCGTACATACTGGGCCATGCCGTCGGGCAGGAGCTGCTTCAGCTCGTGCACGCCCTGTTCGGCGAAAGGACGCAATAGCGCATTGCGCCAGAAATCCTGTTTGGGCAATTCGGTCAGCCCGGCCGCCGCGACCAGCAGCACCACCAGCACGCAGCCGCGGACGAGCCCGAACATCATGCCCAGCGAGCGATCGACCCCGCCGAGGCCCGTCGCCTGCGCGATCCGCGACAACAGCGCGTTCGCGACACCCGCGACGAACACGACGCCGATCACGATCAGCGCGAACGCGATCACCCACTGTGTCAGCGCGCCGCCCGGCCAGTTCGCCGGGATATACGGCACGACCAGTCCGACATAGCGGGCGGCGATCGCGATCGCCGCGATCCAGCCGATCAGCCCGAAAATCTCGGAGACGAAACCGCGCCACGCGCCACGCAGCGCAGACAACGCGATCACCGCCAATACAGCGTAGTCGAAAGCCGTCAGCATCGCACGTTACTGCGTGAGTCCGGCTTCGCGCACCTTCGCGATCGCGGCGGACGCCGCCGCGCGATCCGCAAACGGTCCGGCACGCAGCTGGCTAGCCGTGCTGCCGTCCGCCTGCTTGCGATGCTCGACATATGCGGGCACGCCCGCCGATTTCAACTTGGTGGCCCACGAACGGGCCGTTGCGTCGTCCTTGAACGAGCCGAGCTGCACCGCGAAGCGCGCACCGGCCGGCGAGGCCGGCGACGAAGCGTCGCCGCTGTCGGCCGCGGCGTCGGCGTTCGCGACCGCCGCGGGCGCCGGCTTCGGCGCGGCCGGCTTCGCCGCGGGTGCGGGCGCGGCCGTGGCCGGCTTCGCAGCGGGCTTCGGCGGCGTCACGCTCGCCGTGGTCGTCGAGGGTTCGGGCTTCGCGGCCGGCTTGGCCATGTCCTTCTCCGCGGGGGCCGGAGCGGCCGCCACCGCGGCGTCGGAGGCCGGCGGCTCGTCGTGCGCGACGCCCGCCTGCACGTCGGACGCGTCGTCGTCACGCGGCGCGACCGCCTGATGCGCGGGCCGGTTCGGAATGTCGATCGCGATGTCGTCCGTCACCGGCTTCGGGTGCGAATCGAGCACCATCGGCAGCACGATCACCGCGGCGACGACGAGCGCGATCGCGCCGACGAGGCGCCGGCGGGCGCGTTGCTTTTCAGGAAGGGTCGGATCGAGGAGCAGCGCGTCCGATTCCGGACGCTCGGTGCGGCGCGTGCGCCGCTCGACGCGTTCAGTGCGCTCCGTGCGCACGTTCCGGGAGGCCCCGGTACGACCGCCGCGCCGCGGGGGCGCGTCGTCGTCTTTCTTGCCGAACGAGAAAATTCCCATGAATGGCTGAGTCCGAAACTGCCCTTCAGTCAGTGTTGCTGCGATTTCCGGTAGGCCATCACACCCGCCACCGTATGGAAACTGCCGAAAACCACGATTCTATCATTCTCGGATGCTCTTTTTAGTGCATCGCGAAACGCTTCGGCGGGCGACGCGTACCGCGTCACGCTCGAATCGGCCCCGTCCTCCACGCCGGCCTTGCGCAGCGCGGCTTCGAGCTGCTCCGCGCTCGCCGCGCGCGGCAGCGGCAGGTCGGTCACGCACCAGTGGTCGATCTCGCCCTTCAGGTGCCGCAGCACGCCGTCGATGTCCTTGTCGTGCATCGCGCCGAACACCGCGTACGTGTACGGGAAGAAGCCCATGTTGCCGAGATTCTGCTCGAGCACGGCCGCCGCATGCGGGTTGTGCGCGACGTCCAGCACGATCGCCGGCTTGCCGGGCAGCACCTGGAAGCGCCCCGGCAGCTCGACGTTCGCGAGCCCGAGCCGGATGTCCTGCGCGGACACCGGCAGCAGCGGGCGCAGCGCCTCGAGCGCGGCCAGCGCGGCCGACGCATTGATCAGCTGGTTCGCACCGCGCAGCGCCGGGTAAGCGAGCGCCGGATAGCGCTTCTCGCGGCCGAGGTAGCTCCATTGCTGGCGCTCCGCGCCCGGCTGCGCTTCGTAGCGGAAATCGCGGCCGACCAGCCACAGGTCGGCGCCGATCGCTTCGGCATGCTCGACGAGCGTGTTCGGCACTGCGGGATCGCCGCAGATCGCCGGCTTGCCCGCGCGGAAGATCCCCGCCTTCTCGAACGCGATCTTCTCGCGCGTGTCGCCGAGGTATTCGGTATGGTCGATGTCGATGCTCGTGACGATCGCGCAATCGGCATCGATGATGTTGACCGCATCGAGCCGGCCGCCGAGGCCGACTTCGAGGATCACCGCATCGAGCCCGCGCGACGCGAACAGGTGCAGGATCGCGAGCGTCGTGAATTCGAAATACGTGAGCGACACCGGCTCCGGCAGCGACGTGCGCGCCGCTTCGACGGCTTCGAAGTGCGGCAGCAGCTCGGCGTCGCTGACCTGCTGGCCGTTCACGCGCGCCCGCTCGCCGAATTCGAGCAGGTGCGGCGACGTGTGGCAGCCGACCTTGTAGCCCGCGTGAACGAGGATCGCCTCGAGGAACGCGCAGGTCGAACCCTTGCCGTTCGTGCCGCCGACCGTGATCACGGGGCACGCGAATTCGAGCTGCAGCGCCGCCTTGACCTGCCCGATGCGGGTGAGGCCCATGTCGATGCCGACCGGGTGCGCGCGTTCGAGATGCGAAAGCCACGCGTCGAGAGTGGGAAAAGTGCTCATCGGATCAAATCTGAATCGGTACCGCCACTACGCCAAAAAACGAAACGCGCCGCCCGGCGGTTCAGCCGGGCGACGCGCGCAGTTCACAACGCCGCGCCAATCAGGCCAGCGCGTCGGCCGGCTGTCGCTGCAGCAGCGCGAGCAGTTGCGCGATCTCGTCGCGCATCTTGCGGCGATCGACGATCATGTCGATCGCGCCCGTCTTCAGCAGGAATTCCGCGCGCTGGAAGCCTTCCGGCAGCTTTTCGCGAACCGTCTGCTCGATCACGCGCGGGCCGGCGAAGCCGATCAGCGCCTTCGGCTCGGCGATCACGACGTCGCCTAGGAACGCGAAGCTCGCCGACACGCCGCCCATCGTCGGGTCGGTCAGCACCGAAATGAACGGCAGCTTGGCTTCGGCCAGCTTGGTCAGCATCGCGGTGGTCTTGGCCATCTGCATCAGCGACAGCAGGCTTTCCTGCATCCGGGCGCCGCCCGAAGCGGTAAAGCAGATGAACGGCACCTGCTGCTCCAGCGCATTCTGCGCGCCGCGTGCGAAGCGCTCGCCGACGACCGAGCCCATCGAGCCGCCCATGAACGAGAACTCGAAGCAGGCCGCGACGACGGGCAGCGTGTGGATCGCACCGCCCATCACGACCATCGCGTCGGTCTCGCCCGTCTCGTCCATCGCTTCCTTCAGACGATCGGGGTACTTGCGGCTGTCCTTGAACTTCAGCGAGTCGACCGGCACGATTTCCTGGCCGATTTCATAGCGGCCTTCCGGATCCAGCAGCCCGTCGAGGCGCTCGCGCGCGCCGATGCGCATGTGGTGATCGCACTTCGGGCATACGTGCAGGTTCGCGTCCACGTCGTTGCGGTACAGCACGGCCTCGCAGGACGGGCACTTGACCCACAGGCCTTCCGGAATGCCCTTGCGGCTTTTCGGGTCGGTCTGCTTGATCTTCGGCGGCAACAGTTTGTCGAGCCAGCTCATCGTATGGTTTCCTGTTCCGTGGCGGGACGGGCCGACCGGCCCGTTCCCGCTTCCTGTGTTGTGTTTATCGCGCCGTGTTGCCGGCGCCGTCCAGGGCGGCGCGCAGCTCGGCAATGAAAGTCTTCAGCGCGGCGGCGGCGCCCTCCGGCGCGGCGCTCTCGAGCAACTGCACCAGGCGGCTGCCGATCACGACGGCGTCCGACACTTCGGCCACCGCGCGCGCCGTTTCGGCGTCGCGGATGCCGAAGCCGACGCCCACCGGAACCGGCACGCGCGACTTGATGGCCGGGATTTTACCCGCAATGCTCGAAACATCCAGATTTCCGGCGCCGGTCACGCCCTTGAGCGACACGTAATACACGTAGCCGCTCGCGATCTTGCCCACGTCGGCGATGCGTTCGTCGGTCGACGTCGGCGCGAGCAGGAAGATCGGATCGATCTGCGCGGCACGCATTTTCTCGGCGAACACGCCCGCTTCCTCGGGCGGATAGTCGACGACGAGCACGCCGTCGACGCCGGCCGCCTGCGCCTCGGTCGCGAACGCGTCGACGCCCATCCGCTCGATCGGGTTCGCATAGCCCATCAGCACGACGGGGGTTTTCGGGTCGGTCTCGCGGAAGCGCTTCACGTCGGCGAGCACGCTCTTCAGCGTGACGCCGCGCGCGAGCGCGCGTTCCGACGAGCGCTGGATCACGGGGCCGTCGGCCATCGGGTCCGAGAACGGCACGCCGAGCTCGATCACGTCGGCGCCGCCTTCGGCGAGCGCGTGCATGAATTCGACGGTCTTCGCGGGATCGGGGTCGCCGGCCGTGATGAACGGGATCAGGCCCTTGCGGCCTTGTTCGGCGAGTGCGGCGAAGGTCTGCTGGATACGGGAGGACATGGCAATTTTCCTTGATGCGATCGGCGACTCGGCGGCGCGACTCACGCGCACGCCGGCGCGGCGAGCGCGCTCACGCGCTCGTGCGCGATCGCGCAATAACTTTCGTTGATCTCGTAGCCGACGAAGTCGCGCCCCTGCCGTGCGCAGGCCACCGCGGTCGTGCCGCTGCCCATGAACGGATCGAGCACGCGGCCGCCCGGCGGGCAGCTTGCGAGCACCATCCGCTCGATGATTTCCAGCGGCTTCTGGGTCGGATGATCGACGCGCTCCGCGTGCTGCCGATGCAGGCGCGAGACCGACCAGACGTCCTTCGGGTTGTAGCCCATCTCCAGCCACTTGCTGCCTTCGAACAGCTTGCGCGAGCGGGCCTTCTTCGTGTCGGCGTCGTACGGGATGCGGACCGGATCGAGATCGAAGTAATACGCCTTGGAAACCGCGAAAAAGCCGATGTTGTCGTGCACCGACGTGAAACGGCGCGTCGTGCCGCCCATGCTCGGCACGCGCCGGTCCCAGATGATCTCGTTGACCATCGTGAGCTTCGTCTTCAGGAAACTGAAGATTTCCGGCGCGTACTGCCACGTGCAGAAGATGTACATCGACCCGCTCGGCTTGAGCTTCGGAATCGCGAGCTCGAGCCACTCGCGCGTCCACGCGAGGAAATCGTCGCCCGAACGCTTGTCCGAGTCGTTGCCGTAGTCCTTGCCGAGCCCGTACGGCGGATCGGCGACGATCAAGTCGATCGACGCATCCGGCAGGCGCGCGGCTTCGGTCAGAAAATCGCGGTTGTGCAGCTCGATCCCGGACGGCCGTGCGCGCGGCACGGCGACGGCAGGCTGCACCGCCTCCGCTTCGCTCGCGGCGCCGCCGCCCGGTTGTTCGATCAGGTCACGCATCGGTCGGGGTCAGAGCGCGATGCCCGATCGCTCGGCGACCGTGTGCATGTCCTTGTCGCCGCGGCCCGACAGGTTGACGAGCAGGATCTTGTCCTTCGGCAACGTCGGCGCGAGCTTCACGCCGTACGCGATCGCGTGGCTCGACTCGAGCGCGGGGATGATCCCCTCGATCCGGCAGCAGTCGTGGAACGCCTTCAGCGCCTCGTCGTCGGTGATCGGCACGTACTGCGCGCGGCCGCTGTCCTTCAGCCATGCGTGCTCGGGGCCGACGCCCGGATAGTCGAGGCCGGCCGACACCGAATGCGTCTCGATGATCTGGCCGTTGTCGTCCTGCAGCAGGTACGTGCGGTTGCCGTGCAGCACGCCGGGGCTGCCGGCGATCAGCGACGCCGCGTGACGGCCGGTGTCGAGGCCGTCGCCGGCCGCTTCGACGCCGATCAGCTGCACGGAAGCATCGTCGATGTACGGGTAGAAGATGCCCATCGCGTTCGAGCCGCCGCCGACGCACGCAATCACCGCGTCCGGCTGCCGACCGGCGAGTTCCGGCATCTGCACCTTGCACTCGTCGCCGATCACGCGCTGGAAGTCGCGCACCATCGCCGGATACGGGTGCGGGCCCGCGACCGTGCCGATGATGTAGAACGTGCTTTCGATGTTCGTGACCCAGTCGCGCATCGCTTCGTTCAGCGCGTCCTTCAGCGTGCGCGAACCCGATTCGACCGGCACGACCGTCGCACCGAGCAGCTTCATCCGGTAGACGTTCGCGGCCTGGCGGCGCACGTCCTCGGCGCCCATGTAGACGATGCACTCCATGCCGAAGCGCGCGCAGATCGTTGCCGTCGCGACGCCGTGCTGGCCGGCGCCGGTCTCGGCGATCACGCGCTTCTTGCCCATCCGCTTCGCGAGCAGCGCCTGGCCGATCACGTTGTTGATCTTGTGCGCGCCGGTGTGGTTCAGGTCCTCGCGCTTCAGGTAGATCTGCGCGCCGCCGAGCGTCTCGCTCCAGCGCTGCGCGTGATAGATCGGCGACGGACGGCCGACGAAGTACTTCAGTTCGCGCTCGTATTCGGCGACGAAATCGGGGTCATTGCGGAATTTTTCATACGCCGTGCGCAGTTCGTCCAGCGCGTGAATCAGCGTTTCGGCGACGAACACGCCGCCATACGGGCCGAAGTGGCCCCGATCATCAGGAAGGTTGTACATGGTGTCACTCTCGATCGGTCGGTGCGCCCCGCTCGTCGGGGCCGCACCGGCTTGCATCACCCGGCGTCCGCTGCGCGCACCGCGCGTACGAACGCCGCCATTCGGGCATGATCCTTCACGCCCTTCGCGCCCTCCACTTCGATGCCACTCGAGACATCGACAGCAAACGGACGCAACTGGCGGATCGCATCACCGACGTTTTGCGCGTTCAAGCCACCACTCAAAACGGCCCGATGCGCGAGCTCTGCGGGAATAAGTGACCAATCGAAGACCTTGCCGCTACCGCCGTAATCCGGCACCAGGGTGTCGAACAGGAGGCCGCGCGCTTTCGAATAATGAAGAGCCGATTCTACCAAATCGGCCGGCTGCGTCGAGGGGCCGACGCGCACCGCGCGCAACCACGGCAAGCGCGCCGCGCGGCCGAGGGCGTCGCACTGCTCGGGCGTCTCGTCGCCGTGCAATTGCAGCATCGTGAGCGGCACGTCGCGCACGACCGCCTCGATCTCGGCTTCGGTCGCGTTCACGAACAGCCCGACCACCGACACGAACGGCGGTGCGAGGCTCGCGAGTTCGGCCGCCTGCGCGATCGACACCGCGCGCGGGCTCTTCGGATAGAACACGAGGCCGATCGCGTCGGCGCCGAGCGCGGCGGCATGCAGCACGTCCTCGGGGCGCGACAGGCCGCACAGCTTGATGCGCGTGCGCGGCGCGAGGCCGGCCGCGGCGGAGGTCGAAGAAGACACGGCGTGATCCGTCATGGTTGTGGGTCCAGGTCGGCCCAGACGCTGCTCCACGGCACGCTGCCGAGCTGCGCGGGCGGGACGGCGAATTCCGCCGGGTAGCCGACATGGGCGAGGTACAGCCCGTCGGCCATGAACGTGGGCGCCGCGAGATTGCGATCGCGCCCGGCCAGCACGTCGGCAAGCCAGTCGGCCGGATAGCGGCCGCGCCCCACTGCCACGAGGCAGCCCATCAGGTTGCGCACCATGTGGTGCAGGAACGCGTTCGCGCGGAAGCGGAAATGAATGAAGTGGCCCGCGCGCCGCACGTCGATCTGGTACAGGTGCTTGACCGGCGTCTTCGACTGGCATTCCGACGACCGGAACGACGAGAAGTCGTGCTCGCCGATCAGATGCGCGGCGGCCGCGCGCATCGCGTCGTCGTCGAGCGGCGTGTGGATCCAGCCCGCGCGGCCGGCCAGCATCGGCGAGCGCACCGGATGCACGTACAGCGCATAGTAGTACGTGCGTTCGAACGCCGAGAAGCGCGCGTGGAACGCGTCCGGCATCGGCTTCGCCCACTGCACGGACACGGTCGGCGGCAGAAAGGCGTTGGTGCCGCGCACCCACGAGAAATCCGCGCGATCGAGCGCCGTATCGAAATGCACGACCTGTCCGAGCCCGTGCACGCCCGTGTCGGTCCGCCCCGCAACCGTCGTGTGCAGCGGCACGCACGCGAATGCGCCGAGTGCGCGCTCGAGCGCATCCTGCACGGTCTTGCCGTGCGGCTGCGCCTGCCAGCCGCAGAACGCGGCGCCGTCGTACTGAATCCCGAGCGCGATCCGCATCACGCCTCGTCCGCCAGTTTCGCGAGCAGCGCACGCGCATCGTCGCGCGTCGCGGCGTCGTTCGCGTCGACCACTTCCTGCAGCAGCGAGCGAGCGCCGGACAGGTCGCCCAGTTGCACGTACTCCGACGCGAGATCCAGCTTGTTGCGGGCGATGCGGGCGAGTTCTTCCGGCGTCAGCGCGGGCAGCACGGCACCCGGCGCGGACGGCAGGTCGAGATCGAAATCCAGCTTCAGCGCGCCGAACTGCGCGACGCCGAGCGGCGGCAGCGACGACGGCGCGGCGGCACCGCCCGTGTGAGGCGCTGGCGTTGCCGCGTCCGGATCCCAGTCGAACTCGTCGTCGTGGTCGGCCGGATGTTCCGGGGACGGATCGGTCGCGCCGACCGGCGGGTGCGCGGCGGATTGACCGTTAGTTGCGATTCGCTCGCCTTCGGCTTGCCCTTCGCGTGCGGGCGGCTCATCGGCCGTACGCGGCGGCAGCGGCATGTCGAGGCTGTTGAGCGCGCTAATCGCGTTCTGCATCAGCGCTGCGTGCTGCGCGTCGTTCGTCGCGGGTGCGGCGGGCGTGACGAGCGGCTCGTCCGCGGCCGGTTCCGCGACAGGCTTCTCGTCGTGCGGGGCCGGCGTTGCGTCGCGCTCGGGTGCGACATGCGCGGACGATGCTTCCGCCCGAACGTCGTGCGGCTGCGCCGTTTCCGACGGCGACGGGATTTCGGGTTCGTGCGTCTCGAACGTCTCCGCCGCTGCGGCGGCGGCCGTGACCAGACCCACATCGGCGGCCGCGTCGCGGGCCAACGGCGTCTCGGGGAGAACCGGCGGCACTGGCTCGGTGGACGCGACAGGCGACGACGATGCCTCGTCGTCGGCAACAGCCGTCCCGCCGGATGCCGGTGCGGTTTCGTCGGTCGGCCGCGCTTTCCGGCGCTTGCGCCACGCAAAACCGGCCGCCAGCACGACCACGGCGGCGCCGGCCGCTACGGCCGGACGCCAGTCGATCTGTTCCGAACCGCGTGCAGGCACAGCGGTCGCCGCCGGCACGGCCGGCTGCACGGGCGCCGATGCCGGCTGCACCGCACTCGCGGCCACGCCGGACGCCGCTTCGCTCGCAGCCGACGACGACGCGGCAGCTGACGCCGCCGCATCACTCGCGCCGTTCGCGCCGTTCGCGCCGTTCGCGCCGTTCGCGCCGTTCGCGCCGTTCGCGCCGTTCGCGCCGTTCGTGCCGTTCGTGCCGTTCGTGCCGTTCGCAGCGGGACGCGGCGCAGCGGGCGCCGGCGCCGGTGCAACATTGTTCGTCGCGGCCGGCTTCCCGATCCCGTGCTTCTGCAGTTCCATCAGCACGCGGTTCTTCAGCGCGAGCAATTGCTGCAGGCTCGACGGCCGCGGCTGCGACGCACCCGCGACGGGCGCTGTCGCGGACGGTTCGTGCATCCCTTGAGCCGCACCGCCCGGTCCGGCCTGCGTCGCGGCCTCGCTGGCGGACGACGGTGCGGACTGGATCGCGCCGTTCCACACGTGCGGCCCGCTTGCGCCGGCCGCAGCCGCGGGCGACTGGACGGATTCGACCGTCGACGCGCCGTGCGCGGCGGACGCGCCGCTCGAAGCCGACGCGCCTGCCGCTACCCCGGCTGCGACCGTGACGCTCGCCCCGCTGACCGGCGCCGTATGCGCGGCCGATACGGCCGGCGCGGTTTGCACGGCCGCCCCCGGATGCGGCGCGGACGCGCCATGCTGCGTGACCGCCGCCGTGCCCGACGCGGCAACCGGCGCGGACGCAGCCGACGCCCCCGACGCAGCAGCCGGCACGAGCGCCGCGCCGGTCGCATCGAGCGCCGGCACCGTCAGCGTCGCGCCGACTTTCAGGCGGCTCGGGTCGTGCTTCATGAACGCCTGCGGATTGGCGTCGAACAGCGCGCGGCCGGCGCGCGCGAGCACGCCCGGATCGTGCGATTGCGTCGCGGCTTTCGCGAGGTCGTTCAACGACTGGCCCGGCTGGACCGTCACGTTGAGCGGCGCGGCACCGCCGGCGGCGGACGCCGGCAGCTCGCCGGCCCCGGCCGCCCAGGCCGAAGCGGCCGCGCCGAGCGCCAGGATCGCCAGCGCGCCACGCACGGCGCACGCCAGACGGGACTGACGCGGAAACAAGGAAATTCGGGACATCGTAGGCTCTATCGCCGCGCGCGGGCGCGGCTCGGATTCGCGTAGGAAAGCGTCAATAAAGTCGCCGCAGAAATGCAAAAGCGTCGCGCAGAACGCGACGCTTTGGGCGGCTCTGCGCGTCGTAGCCGCATAGTTTACTTCACACGATCGCGTTCCGGCCGAATTCGTCGCCTGCGGATGCGGCCGTCCGCGCCCGAGCCGTAACCCCGCGGCCGATCGCATCGGGCCGTCGGTGTGCGAATCGCGCGAAGGCATCGCCGATCCGGGCACTGAATCGCACGCGCCGGTTTTGTCAAAAGAGGATCATCAATCGATGAAAAACCGGACGACGGTATCGGGTTCCGGAACGAATTCGGCCCCTCCTTGTACTTCGCGTCGCATCGATTCCTCGTGCCAACGGATGGCAATGCAGGAAAAGCCCCGGCCGCGCGAGCGGTTCGGTACTTTCGCGCAGTGGGGGTCCGCACAAGACCTGACGCCGGACAAAAAAAACGCCTGCCGCCCCGCAAAGGGCTGGCAGGCGTTTCGCGTCACGCGCGCACTGCGCGGCGCGGCCCGACTTACTTGTCGAGCAGGATGCGCAGCATGCGGCGCAGCGGCTCGGCCGCGCCCCACAGCAGCTGGTCGCCGACCGTGAACGCCGACAGGTATTCGCCGCCCATCGCGAGCTTGCGCAGGCGACCGACCGGCACCGTCAGCGTGCCGGTGATCTTCGCCGGCGACAGGTCGCGCATCGACGCTTCGCGCTCGTTCGGCACGACCTTCACCCAGTCGTTCGCCGACGCGAGGATGCCGTTGATTTCGTCGAGCGGGACATCCTTCTTCAGCTTGATCGTCAGCGCCTGCGAGTGGCAGCGCATCGCGCCGATCCGCACGCACAGGCCGTCGACCGGGATCGAGCCCGGCTCGCCCATGGCCGGCTTGCCGAGGATCTTGTTGGTTTCCGCGCCGCCCTTCCACTCTTCCTTGGACATCCCGTTGCCGAGATCCTTGTCGATCCACGGAATCAGCGAGCCGGCGAGCGGCACGCCGAAGTGGCTCGTCGGCATCGCGTCGCTGTTCATCGTCGCGAGCACGCGGCGGTCGATGTCGAGAATCGCGGAAGCCGGATCGGCGAGTTGTTCCTGCACCGAACCGTGCAGCGTGCCCATCTGCGACAGCAGTTCACGCATGTTCTGCGCGCCCGCGCCCGATGCGGCCTGGTAGGTCATCGCCGTCATCCAGTCGACGAGGTTCTCGCGGAACAGGCCGCCGAGCGCCATCAGCATCAGGCTGACCGTGCAGTTGCCGCCGACGAAGTTCTTCGTGCCCTTGACGAGCGCGTCCTTGATCACGTCGAGGTTGACCGGATCGAGGATGATGACCGCGTCGTCGTTCATCCGCAGCGACGAGGCCGCATCGATCCAGTAGCCGTTCCAGCCGGCCGCGCGCAGCTTCGGGAACACGTCGTTCGTGTAGTCGCCGCCCTGGCACGTGATGATCACGTCGCACTTCTTCAGCTCGTCGACGTTGGTCGCGTCCTTGAGCGTGGTCTCGTTTTTCGCGAACGACGGCGCCTTGCCGCCCGTGTTGCTGGTGCTGAAAAACACCGGTTCGATCAGGTCGAAATCACCTTCTTCCTGCATGCGCTGCATCAGCACGCTGCCGACCATGCCGCGCCAACCTACGAGACCTACGTTCATGACTAACCCTTTGCTTGAATGGAGCTTCCCCGCCATTTCCGTCCCCGCGTGACCGCGCGGGGAAACAGGCGGGCACGACGGCGATCAGCGTTTAATGATCGTTTTCGTGGTAATGGTTTTCGTGATGACGATGGCGCGCGTACCCACACGGGCAGTGTTGCCGTGGAGTTTCAGGACCGGGGAGATCAGGGAAATCAGCGCCATCGTTCGAGTCTACACAAAGCCGGTTGCCCGCACAACGGCCAACCGCGCGCGAACCGGCCGATTTCGCGGCCCGTTCGCGCCCTTTTCCATCTTGACTGCCTGTTGCCTTGCTGCGCGCTTACAGCGCGGCGACCACCGCGTCACCCATCGCCGCCGTGCCGACCTGCTGGCAGCCCGACGTCGCGATGTCGCCGGTGCGATAGCCTTGTTCGAGCACCGTTTTCACCGCGCGCTCGATGCGATCGGCCTGCTCCGCGCGATTCAGCGAATAGCGCAGCAGCATCGCGGCCGACAGGATCGTCGCCAGCGGGTTCGCGATGCCCTTGCCCGCGATGTCCGGCGCCGAACCGTGCGACGGCTCGTACAGACCCTTGTTGTTCTTGTCGAGCGACGCCGACGGCAGCATGCCGATCGAGCCCGTCAGCATCGACGCTTCATCCGACAGGATGTCGCCGAACATGTTGCCGGTCACGATCACGTCGAACTGCTTCGGCGCCTTCGCGAGCTGCATCGCCGCGTTGTCGACGTACATGTGCGACAGCTCGACGTCCGCGTATTCCTTCGACACGTCGATCATGATGTCGCGCCAGAACTGCGACGTCTCCAGCACGTTCGACTTGTCGACCGACAGCAGCTTCTTCGCGCGCTTTTGCGCGGCCTGGAATGCGACGTGCGCGATGCGGCGCACTTCCGGTTCCGAGTAGCGCATCGTGTCGAAGCCTTCGCGCGCGCCGGCGAACGGGCCGTCCGGTGCCGCGCGCACGCCGCGCGGCTGGCCGAAGTAGATGTCGCCGTTCAGTTCGCGCACGATCAGGATGTCGAGGCCCGCGACCAGTTCCGGTTTCAGCGGCGACGCATCGACGAGCTGCGGATAGCAGATCGCGGGGCGGAAGTTCGCGAACAGCTCGAGATGCTTGCGCAGCCCGAGGATTGCCTGCTCGGGGCGCAGCGCGCGCTCGAGCGAATCGTACTTCCAGTCGCCGACCGAGCCGAACAGGATCGCGTCCGCTTCCTTCGCGAGTTTCAGCGTCGCGTCCGGCAGCGGATGACCGCTCGCCTCGTAGCCCGCGCCGCCGACCGGCGCCTGCTCGAGCTCGAACTTCTCGTCGAGGGCGTTCAGCACCTTGACCGCTTCGTTGACGATTTCCGGACCGATGCCGTCGCCGGGCAGCACTGCAATCTTCATGCGTTATTCCTGACTGGATAGGTATGGGTGGCAGGTCGGCGAGCGCGCGTCATGCGCGCCCGCCCGGAGGCAATCTCAGCCGACCAGCTTGTTGTTGAGCCACGGCTGCTTCGCGAGCCGCTCGGCTTCGAACTGGCGGATCTTGTCCGCGTGACGCAGCGTCAGGCCGATATCGTCGAAACCGTTCAGCAGGCAGTACTTGCGGAACGCGGTGATGTCGAACGCATACTCGCGGCCGTCGCCCGTGCGCACGACCTGCGCATCGAGGTCGATCGTCAGCTGATAGCCGTTGAACGCATACGTGTCGTTGAACAGGTGATCGACCTGCTGCTCGGTCAGCACGATCGGCAACAGCCCGTTCTTGTAGCAGTTGTTGAAGAAGATGTCGGCGAAGCTCGGCGCGATGATCGCGCGGAAGCCGTACTGCTGCAGCGCCCACGGCGCGTGCTCGCGCGAGCTGCCGCAGCCGAAGTTCTTGCGTGCCAGCAGCACCGATGCGCCCTGGTAGCGCGGCTGGTTCAGCACGAAGTCCGGGTTCAGCGGGCGCTTCGAGTTGTCCTGGCCCGGCTCGCCGTGGTCGAGGTAACGCCATTCGTCGAATGCGTTCGGACCGAAGCCCGTGCGCTTGATCGACTTCAGGAACTGCTTCGGAATGATCGCGTCGGTGTCGACGTTCTCGCGATCGAGCGGCGCCACGACGCCGGTATGTACAGTGAATTTTTCCATGATCCGTCTATCCGGTTGGAGGGCCGGCAGTCAGCCGGCGCACATCGACAAATTCTCGGTGGGCGTCAGTCCGCGGCGCGCTGCAGCGCATTGCCGGCGGCGTTGACGTCCTGGCCGAAGCCTCGGACGGTATTGCAGCCCGCGAGGCCGAAGCCCAGCCCCGCGAGCGCCAGCGCGGCCACCAGCCGCGCGATGAGCTTCGATGCCGTCACGCGTTACCCCAGCTGGCGAATGTCGACGAAATGGCCTTCGATCGCCGCCGCCGCCGCCATCGCGGGGCTCACGAGGTGCGTGCGACCGCCCGCGCCCTGCCGGCCTTCGAAGTTGCGGTTCGACGTCGACGCGCAGCGCTCGCCCGGCTCGAGCCGGTCGGCGTTCATCGCGAGGCACATCGAGCAGCCCGGCTCGCGCCATTCGAAGCCCGCATCGGTGAACACCTTGTCGAGGCCTTCGCGCTCGGCCTGCGCCTTCACGAGGCCCGAGCCCGGCACGACCATCGCGAGCCGCACGTTCGATGCAATGCGGCGGTTCAGCTTCTTCACGACGTAGGCGGCTGCGCGGATATCTTCGATGCGCGCGTTCGTGCACGAACCGATGAAGATCTTGTCGACCTTGATCGACTCGATCGGCGTGTTCGGCTCGAGCGCCATGTAGGCCAGCGCGCGCTCCATCGCGTCGCGCTTGACCGGATCCTTCTCGCGCTCGGGATCGGGCACGCGACCATCGATCGACGTGACCATTTCCGGCGACGTGCCCCACGTGACCTGCGGGACGATCTCGGCCGCGTTCAGCTCGACGACGCGGTCGAACTGCGCGCCTTCGTCGGACTTGAATTCGCGCCAGTACTCGACGGCCTGGTTCCATTCCGCGCCGGTCGGCACGAACGGACGACCCTTCAGGTAGTCGATCGTCGTGTCGTCGACGGCGACCATGCCCGCACGCGCGCCGGCTTCGATCGCCATGTTGCAGACGGTCATCCGGCCTTCCATCGTCAGCGCGCGGATCGTCGAGCCGCCGAATTCGATCGCGTAGCCCGTGCCGCCGGCCGTGCCGATCTTGCCGATGATCGCGAGCACGATGTCCTTCGCGGTACAGCCGCGCGGCAGCGTGCCCTCGACCTTCACGAGCATGTTCTTGCTCTTTTTCTGCAGCAAGGTTTGCGTCGCGAGCACGTGCTCGACTTCCGACGTGCCGATGCCGTGCGCGAGCGCGCCGAACGCGCCGTGCGTCGACGTGTGCGAGTCGCCGCAGACGATCGTCATGCCCGGCAGCGTCGCACCCTGCTCCGGCCCGATGATGTGCACGATGCCCTGGCGCACGTCGTTCATCTTGAACTGCGTGATGCCGAACGCATCGCAGTTCGCGTCGAGCGTGTCGACCTGCAGCTTCGAGACCGGATCGGCGATGCCGTGGCTGCGATCCGTGGTCGGGACGTTGTGGTCCGACACGGCCAGGTTCGCGCTGATGCGCCACACCGGGCGGTGCGCGACGTTCAGCCCTTCGAACGCCTGCGGGCTCGTGACTTCGTGCAGCAGCTGACGGTCGATGTAGAGCAATGCCGTGCCGTCGTCCTCGGTGTGGACGACGTGGGTATTCCACAGTTTGTCGTAGAGAGTCTGTGCCATGGGTATGCGGGGTCGTTGTGACTACAAGCCTTGCGGATGCGGTCGATTATGCCACGCAGAACGCGCCGCGGCGCGGGCGCGGCGCGAAAAAACCCATTAAAAACAGTGGTTTGGCTGGTAGTGCCAATACCTGTATCGGCATTACCAGCCAAACGGGGAACGTCAGCCGTTCGGGTATTCGCGGTTGATCAGCGCGAGCCGCAGCATGCCGAGCTGCACGCCCGCGCTGCTCAGCAGGTAGAGATCGCGACGCCGCAATGCGGGCAATTGCGCGGCGGCGTCGTAGAACACCGGCAGCGTCAGCCCGGCCGGCACCGCGGCCTGCATCCCCGCGGCGCTCGACACGCGCACGGCGAGCGACGCCTGATCCCGATGCGTGACGATGCCGACCTTGCCGAGCGCCGCGGCCGAGCCGGCCTGCCGGACGATCGCGGCGACGACGCCGTCGGGGGTCGGGATCGGGCTGCCGGCGGCCGGTGCCCGCGTCGCGATCGACGTCACGCCGGCCGTCAGCGCGTACTTCGACGCGAGCACGCTCGCGACTTCCTGCTGCGCGTAAATCGGCGCCGCGGCCTTTTGCCGAAGCTGGAACACCGCATCGGCGATCGCCTCGTTCACCGGGCCCGGGACGGGCGCGGCACCGGACGCGCCCGCGCGGCTGCCGAAGCCGAACGCAGCGATCGTGTTGATGGCGGCCGCATCGACGCCCGGCGGCGTCCATGAGAACAACGTGTCGAGCAGGTAGCCGGTCTCGTCGGCCGCGGTCGCGCGATCGTTCAGTTCGTCGGTCAGCTTGCCGAGCATCTGGCGCTGGAGTTCCGCATCGGACACGGGAGCACCGATCGCGCGCGCGGGCGCGACGGCGGCGCACGATGCAGCGAGCAGCGAAGAGGAAGCGAGGAAATGGCGGCGGGTCGTCATGGTCATGAGATTCGAGTGGAGAACGGCAGGCATCAGCCCTTCGGAAACGCCTGCATCGTCGCGGCGATCGCGCGGGTCAGCATCTGCGCATACATGTCGTGCACGAGGTAGAGGCTGCGGTTGCGCGTCCACGGCTGGCCCGATTGCGGGTCGTACACGGTCGGGAGCGGCACCTCGGCGACGGCGGCCGCCTTCATGCCGGCCTGCTGCGAGGTCTGGATGCAGCGCTTCGCATGGTCGCGATGGCCGACCACGGCGACGGTGCCCATCGCAGCCGCGCCGCCCGCGCGCGTAACCGCCTCGGCCGCGACGCCGGCCGTGCTCAGGTACACGATCGTGCCGTCGCTCGCGATCACCGGTTCGACCGACGACAGCACGTCGGCGCCCATCCCGTATTTCGACACGAGAAAGCGCGCGATTTCCCACTGCGCGTAGACCTTGACCGGCTTCAGCTGGCGGATGCGGTACACGACGTCCGCGAGCGCTTCGTTGACGGGCCCCGGATCGGGCAGCGCGGACTGGTTGCCGCCCGTGCTCGACGTGTTGCCGCTCGCGGCGTTCGGGCGATTGCCGAAGCTGTACGCGACGATCGCGCCGATCTGCGCGGCCGGGACCGTCGGCAGGTCCCAGGTGAAGCCGACATCGGCCAGCGCGGGCAGGATCGCGTCGACCGTCGCCGCATCGCCGAGCTGCGCGTTCAGCTTCGCGGACATCTGCGCGGCCAGCGCTGCATCGGTGAGCGGCGCCGATGCGACGTCGTCGCCACCGCATGCGCTCAACAGCGGCACCGCTGCGATGCCGGGTGCGGCGGCAAGGAATTTTCTGCGTGAAGCAGTCGATGCATTCGAATTCATAAGCAATACGAAACAATGCGAATCGCATGCGGCGGCATGGCGCGGCGGTGCAAATCGCGGGGTCACGGGAAATGGCAATCTGGCGAATCGCGGAGATCCGCGACGGGCGGCAGCGTCGAAGCGTGAAACGCAGCACGACGCTCCATCGATTGACGATGCGCGATCGTAGTGCGCGTTTATTAAATTGCGGTGAAGCTGTCGCACGCATGCCGACGATCGCCGCGCCGTTTCACCGGCGGACCGATTCGTTTCATCGGTGGTGAGATCGTGGTGCCGCCGTTTCATCGATGGCGCGCGACACGATTCGCAGGCAGGGTCGCACCGCCGGCCGAGCTGCGGATTTCGCGCTACGATGGTGCAACCCGCATGCCCTCGTTCCCACGATCCGCAACCCGGAGCCCACGACGATGAAGCTCGGCATCAACGAATCGCTCGCCCGCCTCGACGATGAAGGCACGCTGTTCACGACGCTGTTTCGCCACGGCACGCTCGACGTCGAGCTGTACCGGCCGCGCGGCGAGGATCTGCAGACGCCGCACACGCGCGACGAGGTCTACGTGATCGCCGCCGGCACGTCGCGGTTCATCGTCGACGGGCGCGAATGTGGTGTCGCGACGGGCGACGTGCTGTTCGTCCCCGCATTCGCGGCGCACCGCTTCGTCGGCTTCTCCGACGACTTCTCGGCCTGGGTGTTCTTCTACGGCCCGGAAGGCGGCGAGCGCGACGAACGCGGCGCATGACGCGCGACAAGCACCGCACTTCCCGCACGATCTCCTAGACTGTCTATTCGCAACGGGCGGCGCGCGGCCGCCCTTCCCGCCATCACGATGCGGGCATCGCCCGACGCATCGACCGGACAGGAGCACTGCATGCGATACGAACTCTATTACTGGCCCGAAATCCAGGGCCGCGGCGAGTACGTGCGGCTCGCGCTCGAAGCGGCCGAGGCCGACTACGTCGACGTCGCGCGCGAATCGGGGCGCGGCATGGGCGTGTCGGCGATGATGCGTCTGATGGACAGCACGAAGGCCGAATGCGTGCCGTTCGCGCCGCCGTTCCTGAAGGCCGGCGACATGGTCGTCGGGCAGGCCGCTAACATCCTGCTGTTTCTCGGCGCGCGGCTCGGGCTCGCGCCCGACGACGAAGCCGGCCGGCTGTGGGTGCATCAGCTTCAGTTGACCGTCGCCGATTTCGTCACCGAGATCCACGACACGCATCACCCGATCGGCAGCGGCCTTTACTACGAGGACCAGAAGGCCGAAGCCGCCGAGCGCGCGGCCGATTTTCTCGAACACCGGCTGCCGAAGTTCCTCGGCTACTTCGATCGCGTGCTCGCGCAGAATCCGCACAAAGGCGGGCACATCGCCGGCAGCGCGCTCAGTTACGTGGATCTGTCGATCTTCCAGCTGATCGAAGGCCTGCGCTACGCGTTCCCGAAGGCGATGAAGCGCGAGGAACGCAAGGTCGCGGGGCTCGTCGGCCTGCACGACCGCATCGCGGCGCATCCGCCCGTCGCGCGCTATCTCGAGTCGGAACGCCGCATCCCGTTCAACGACATGGGGATCTTCCGGCACTACCCGGAGCTGGACAAGTAGCGGCGCCACGCCTCCCGCGTGGGTGGATTTCATGAAGGCGCAGCGGTAGCACGCGTGCTGCCCGCTGCGCGTCGTCACGCTTGCTTCACCGGCGCCGGCCGCGTTGCGCGAGCCGGCCCCGTCACCGGGCATGCGCCGCGTCACGCTCAGTGCGGCTGCCCGTGCCGCGCGACCGCCGCATCGACGGCCTCGACCGAGCGCGTGAGCCACGGCCCGATCTCCATCTCCTCGTACCGCACGAGCCGGCTCTTGCGCACGCGGCGATACGCCCACCAGATCGCGACGAACAGCGGGATCCACACGTAGATCGACAGCACTTCCATCCAGTCGATGCGGGCGGCGAAGAACGCCTGGTAATCCTGCCCGAGCGAGATCACGATGCATACCGCGGTCGCGAACAGCGGCCCGAACGGGAACCACTTCGCGCGATACGGCAGCTGCTCGAGCCGGTAGCCCTGTTTCAGAAAGCCCTTGCGGAACCGGTAGTGGCAGACGGCGATGCCGAGCCACGCGATGAAGCCGGTGATGCCGACCGTATTGAGCAGCCACAGATAGATCCGCTGATTGTTGGTCAGCGACGTGAGGAAGCACAGCCCGCCCACCGCCATCGTCGCGTACAGCGCGTTGCGCGGCACGCCGCCCGGCGACAGCGTCGCGAACATCGCGGGCGCACGGCCTTCCGCCGCGAGGTTGTACAGCATCCGCGTGGCCGCATACGTGCCCGAGTTGCCGGCCGACAGCACGGCCGTCAGGATCACGAGGTTCATCGCGCCCGCGGCGAGCGGAAAGCCCGCATGGCTGAACACGAGCGTGAACGGGCTGACGCCGATATCGGTCACGTCGCTCTTGAGCAGGTTCGGATCGGTGTACGGCACCAGCAGGCCGATCACGAAGATCGCGAGCACGTAGAACAGCATGATCCGCCAGAAGATCTGCTTCACCGCGCGCGGGATCGTCTTGCGCGGGTTTTCCGATTCGCCGGCCGTGATCCCGACCAGCTCGGTGCCGAGAAACGAGAAACCCGCGATCAGCGCGACGCTCATCATCGCGTGCACGCCGCCGACGAACGGCGCGTCGCCGGTCCTGAAGTTGCGCCAGCCGACCGGCTGCCCGTTGCCGAGCAGGCCGGCCGCGATCAGCAAGCCCGCCGCGATGAACGCGATCACGGTGACGACCTTGATCAGCGAGAACCAGTACTCGGATTCGCCGAAACCGCGCACCGACAGCGTGTTCAGCAGGAAGATCAGCACCAGGAACCCGGCGCCCCACCACACGCCCGGCACCGCCGGAAACCAGTAGCGCATCACGATCTGCGCGGCGACCAGCTCGATCGCGATCGTCACGGCCCAGCTGTACCAGTAGGTCCAGCCGAGCGCGACGCCGAAGCCTGCGTCGACGTACTTCTCGCCGTAGATCGCGAACGAGCCCGACACCGGCATCAGCGCGGCCATCTCGCCGAGCCCGGTGACGACGAAGTAGACCATCAGCCCGATCGCGATATACGCGGCGATCGCGCCGCCCGGCCCCGCCTGCGCGACCGACGAGCCCGATGCGACGAACAGCCCCGTGCCGATCGAGCCGCCGATCGCGATCATCGCGATGTGGCGGCTCCGCAGCCGGCGCTTGAGCGCCGTTCCGGACGGCGCGGCCGTCTGCGCCGCCGCTTGCAAAGCATCCATAGTGTTCACCCTGTTGGATTCGGGCCGCTCGAATTGATTCGGAATACCGATCGATCGGCCCGGTTATTCGCGTCAAAAAACGGTCCTGCCGCCGGGTCGCGCGTCCGATGCCGGCGGCCCGGATGCGCACGGCCGGGCACGGCCGCGTCAGACGACGCTGCGCTTGATCGCCTGCAGCTCGGCCGTCGTCACGATCTTCTCGATCCGGAACCGCGGGCTTTCCAGCCACGCGTTCGCGATTCGCCGGTATTCGTCGAGATCCTCGCACGCGAGCCGCACGAGAAAATCGAACGTGCCGCTGACGAGCCAGCAATCGAGCACGGCCGGATTGGCCCGCATCTCGTCCTCGAACGGGGCCTGCGAACGCCCGTGGTCGGCCAGCACGATCTGCGCGATCACGACGATCGGCTTGGTCGCGCGCGGCGCCTTGATCACCGCGCGGTAGCCTTCGATCACGCCGAGCGCCTCGAGCCGCTCCACGCGCGCCTGGCAGGGCCGCGGCGTGAGGTTCACGAGCTCGGACAGCTTCCGGTAGGAAATCCGCCCGTCGGTACGCAGGATGTCGAGGATCCGGAGATCGATCTTGTCGAGCTGCATCTTCTTGTCGGTCATCCGCGTTCGCTCCGGTCGGGTCGTGGCTGGTGCGCGGAGCGTCTCCTCCGGTTCCGCGCGGGGGCCACATTATCCGGCCGAAGCGGCCGCACGCCAATCGGCTAGAACCGCAGCGACAGGCAGGTCAGGCCGCCGTCCATCTTGCGGAACTCGCTCGTGTCGATCACGTGCAGCGGCATCCCGAGCGACTGAATCGCGTCGTGCACGCGCGGATAGCCGGCCGGCGTGATCAGCGTGCCGTTCACGCGCAGCGTGTTGCCGGCGTATTCGTCGGCGGCCGAGATCGCGATGCGGCGATAGTCGGCGAACGCCGGATGCGCGGCCAGCGCCTCGGTCACGAGCAGCGTGTCGTCGCCGAGCGCGTTGACGACCGATTTCAGATGCAGCCCCGCGCCGACCGGCACCGCGACGACCGAATAGCCGTAGCGCGCCACCAGCGACTCGAATGCGGCGATGCCCTCGGCATCGGTGCGGCCCGTCAGGCCGATGTAGAAGCGCTTGCCGACCTGCATCACGTCGCCGCCGTCGAGACGGCCTTCCTGCATCGGCAGCAGGTCGCGATGCGCGGCGAGCGCCGCTTCGATGTGCACCGTCTCGCCGCGTCGCGCGGGTGCGCCGGGACGCGTGATCACCGCGAATTCGGGCGTGACGACGGCGACGTCCTCGACGAAGTGCGAATCGGGAAACGCGTCCAGCGGCGGCAGCTCGGTCAGCTCGACGCCGAGCCCGCGCAGCGCGTCGCAGTACGCGTGGAACTGCGTGAGCGTCTTGTCGTAGTCGGGCGCGCCGAGCGCCGCGGTGGTGAGACCCGCGCCGCAGGACGGCGCGGGACGGCGAACGATCGCTTGCGTGAATTGCATCGACTTCTCCATGGTCACGCTGCCCCCGTGCGGCGCACGGGGCAGCTGCGTTGTGTCCGGACCATTATCGGAAGCCAAATTGCGCAATTCGCGTCGAATTCGGGCGCGCCCGCAGCCGATCGCGTCGAATTGCAGGCAGGATGCAGCGGATTCGGCAGACGGCCGCCGGGCGCGGCGCAAACGGCCGTTCCGCGCGGTGCGGATGCGGCCGATGCATGCGGCGCGTCAGTCAGGCGGCTACCGGCGCGAACCCCATTTGCGCACGGCCCAGCGGCGTGAGATCGCCCTCGCCGCCGCATCCGTCGAAGTCGACCTCGAAATGATCGGCCGGGAAATCCGGCGGGCTGTCGCCGCGCAGGAACGCGAGCCGCTGGCGCTGCAGGTACGCGTCGTTCTTCGCGCACCCGGGCGCGGCCGCGATATACATCACGTTGCTGTCGCCGCTGCCGCGATGCGCATCCTCGACCGCATGCACGACGTCGCCGTGCCAGAACACCGCGTCGCCCGGCGCCATATGCGGGATCGGCACCAGCGCGTCGAGCAGCAGCGCATGCCATTCGGGCAGGATCGACAGCGCGCGGCCCGGACGCGCGCCGCACAGGTCGTCGTCGGCGACGTCGTCCTGCAGCACGCGCAGCACGACATACGCCATCGCGTTCGCGACCGGAATCAGCTGCAGGGTGCCGTCGCCGGGCCCTTGCGGCGTCAGCGCGGTCCAGCCCTGGAACGTACGGAACATCGAGCACACGGCCGGCGATGGAATCTCCTCGACGTCGGGGCGGAACGCCGCGTCGAACGGATCGTAATCGCGCCAGCGGCCGGCCAGCACGTGACGATAGACCTGCCGGAAATTCGCGCCGAGCCAGCGCTCGACGGAGCCGCCGTCGACATGCGGCGACAGCCCGAGCGACGTCGAGCCCGGCGGCCGGCGGCGGATCCGGTCGGCATAGGCCGGCACCTGGTCCGGGTCGAAATGCCTGCGCGCGGCGTCCGCATGACGCCACAGGCGGTTCAGGAACACGCGCGCCTGCGTGAGGGCCGGCGACTGCCGCGCGGCCACCTGCGGCTTCGACCAGTAGACGCCGTAAATCTGCGGCTTGCCCGATGCGAGATTGCCGAAGTAGCGATCCTCGGCGCGTGCATGCAGCCGCTCGGCGAAGCGGTTCGCATCCAGATAGGCGCCGATCTCGTCGTTCCAGTCGTGCGCCTGCTGCGCGTCGAACACGCCGCGGATCACTGCGGCGCCGTGCGTGCGGATCGCGGCGATCGCCCGCGGATCGACGGTGCCGTTCGCGATATCCGCGAATCGCAACACCGGGATCACGTCGCGGCCGTGCGCGTGCGCGCGACGGATCGCGTCGACCTGCCGCGCGATATCGCCCTCCAGTTCGCGGAACGTGGCCGCGTAACCGGGCAGATCGGCGCGCAGCGCCCTTTTCGCCGTGCGGATCGCAACCGGCAGATCGTCAATCGTCAGGTGCATCGTCGTCTCCTCGCTGAATCGTGTCGTGATGAGCATTCAGCGTACGGCGGACGCATCACCGCCATCGACACTATCCGGCCAACTATCGATACAATCCTGACAACCGCGCGCTACTCGGGACGATGGCAGACCACGCACAGCTTGTTGCCGTCCGGGTCGCGGAAATACGCGCCGTAGTAGTCGGGGTGATAGTGCGGCCGCAGGCCCGGCGGCCCTTCGCAGGTGCCGCCCTGCTGCAGCGCGAGCGCGTGGCAGCGGTCGACCTGCGCGCGCGTCGGCGCGTCGAATGCGATCGTATGGCCGTTGCCGGGTTCGGGCGCGCGGCCGTCGAGCGGCCGGCCGAAGAAGAACAGCGGCCGGTCGGTATCGGCCGGCATCCAGCCCGACCAGCCGTCCGGCTCGCTGAACTTCAGCCGCAGCCCGAGTTCCGCGAACAGCGGCGCGTAGAAGTCGTACGCGCGCGCGGTATCGCTGACGCCCACGCAAACATGTGAAAACATGGCATCGCTCCGTCGTGACGATCGATCACGATCATGCCACGGCGCGCTGCCCGCCCTCGCCCGGAGGCCGCGATGAAACCGCAGTACGAGCACGTGACGTTCGCCCCCGGCTGTTCGATCCGCGTGTACCACCGCCAGCTCGCGCGCATTCCGTTCGAATGGCACCGTCATCCCGAGTACGAACTGACGCTGACGCTGAACAGCCGCGGCCAGCGCTTCATCGGCGATCACGTCGCGCGCTATGCGGA
Source organism: Burkholderia sp. SCN-KJ (assembly GCF_024656005.1). Taxonomy (NCBI): domain Bacteria; kingdom Pseudomonadati; phylum Pseudomonadota; class Betaproteobacteria; order Burkholderiales; family Burkholderiaceae; genus Burkholderia; species Burkholderia sp. SCN-KJ. Next base: position 14,356 of record NZ_JANKOG010000022.1, on the reverse strand, counting down.
CGACGACCTGGTGCTCGTGCCGCCCAACCTGCCGCATACGTGGTCGTCGAATGCGCGCATCGATCGCGCGGCGCCGGAAGTCGCGCTCGTCGTCTGGTTCGACGGTGACTGGGCACGACGCGTGGCCGACTGCTGCCCCGAGTACGCGCCGCTGCGCTCGCTGCTGCGGCGCGCGGCGCCCGGCCTCGCATTCGACGCCGATACGGCCCGTGCGATGCGCGCGCGGCTGCCGCAGTTGCTCGACCCTTCGCCGCGCATTCGCCTCGCGGCCGCGCTCGACACGCTCGCCGATCTCGCGGAAGCCGGCGGCGAACCGCTCGCCACCGCACAGGCCTACGACCGGCCCGATGCAGCAGCGTCAGCGGCCGACCCGGCCGCGCCCGAAGCCGAGCGCCTCGATCGCGTGCTCGACGCGATCGACCGGCAGTTCCACAAGCCGCTGCGGATCGATGCGCTCGCGGCCGTCGCGCACATGTCCGAACGCACGCTGCAGCGGCTGTTCGTACGGCACCTCGGCGAAAGCGTCGGCCGCTACGTGCAGCGGCTGCGGCTCGCGCATGCGTGCCGCCATCTGGTCGGCACCGACTGGCCGATCGCGACGGTCGCCGCGCGCTGCGGCATTCCGAACGCCGCGAACTTCAACCGCCAGTTCCTCGCCGCGCGCGGGATGACGCCCGGCGCATACCGGCAGTTCTTCGCGCAACACGGCCACGCGCCCGACAGCGACACCGGCACCGACGCGCCGCCGCTCGACACACGCCCGCCGTCGCTGGAACGCCGCGCCGGCTCGGGCCAGCGTCGGCCGCGCAAATGAAAACACCCCGGCGGGATGTCCCACCGGGGTGTCGGGGCGTTGCGGTTGCCGGACGCGAGCGGCCTTGCGGCCGTTCGCGCCGCGCACGACTTAACGTGCGTCGATCGGCTTCGCTTCGCGCGGCGTGTCGCCGATGAACAGCTGACGCGGACGGCCGATCTTCTGTTCCGGATCCGCGATCATTTCGTTCCACTGCGCGATCCAGCCGACCGTACGTGCCATCGCGAAGATACACGTGAACATCGACGTCGGGATGCCCAGCGCGCGCTGGACGATACCCGAGTAGAAGTCGACGTTCGGGTACAGCTTGCGCGACACGAAGTATTCGTCTTCCAGCGCGATCTTCTCGAGCTGCATCGCGAGCTTGAACAGCGGGTCGTCGTGCAGGCCGAGTTCGTTCAGCACTTCGTAGCACGTTTCGCGCATCAGCTTCGCACGCGGGTCGTAGTTCTTGTACACGCGGTGACCGAAGCCCATCAGCTTCACGCCCGAATTCTTGTCCTTCACCTGCTTGATGAATTCGGGGATGTTGTCCGGCGAACCGATCTGCTCGAGCATGTTCAGCGCGGCTTCGTTCGCACCACCGTGCGCCGGGCCCCACAGACACGCGATACCGGCTGCGATACACGCGAACGGGTTCGCGCCCGACGAGCCGGCGAGGCGGACCGTCGACGTCGATGCGTTCTGCTCGTGATCGGCGTGCAGGATCAGGATACGGTCGAGTGCGCGGACGAGCACGTCGTTGACCTTGTACTCTTCGCACGGGTTCGAGAACATCATGTGCATGAAGTTCGCGCTGTACGACAGCGAGTTCTTCGGATACACGAACGGCTGGCCGATGCTGTACTTGTACGCCATCGCAACGAGCGTCGGCAGCTTCGCGATCATGCGGATCGCCGACACTTCGCGGTGACGCGGGTCGTTGATGTCGAGCGAGTCGTGGTAGAACGCGGACAGCGCGCCGACCGCGGCGACCAGGATCGCCATCGGGTGCGCGTCGCGGCGGAAGCCACGGAAGAAGAAGTGCATCTGCTCGTGCACCATCGTGTGCTTCGTGACGGTGTCGACGAATTCCTTCTTTTGCGCGGCGTTCGGCAGCTCGCCCTTCAGCAGCAGGTAGCAGGACTCGAGGAAGTCGGCGTTCTGCGCGAGGTTGTCGATCGGGTAGCCGCGGTACAGCAGTTCGCCCTTGTCGCCGTCGATGTACGTGATCGCCGAATTACAAGCTGCCGTCGACATGAAGCCCGGGTCGTACGTGAACTTGCCGGTCTGGCCGTACAGCTTGCGGATGTCGATCACGTCCGGGCCCATCGTGCCCTTGTAGATCGGCATTTCGACGCTCGGCGAGTTGTCGCTGAACGATAGCGTGGCTTTAACATCAGACGGAGTCATGGCACATCCTCAATCGAAAATAGAAACGGGATTCGATAACGGGCACAGCGCGTTACACCTTGGCGTTACACGTTGCGCAGCATCTCCAACAGCCGGTGAATATCCTGGCTGTCTAGGTCGCCCTCTGGTTCCTTGCGCGCGAGGAGCAAGTCCATCAGGTCGTTGTCGCTCAGATCGAGCAGGCGCGACAACGCGCCTACGTCTGCATCGGTGAGGTCATGCTCGTATCTGCTGAAGAAACGCTCGAATACGATGTCGTTTTCCAGCAGACCCCGCCGCGCGCGCCAGCGGAGGCGCGCGCGACGGTGCGGGTCGGATTGATGCGAATCGTCGCTCATCACAAACTTAAACCGCGCGGCGAACCATCAGTTCCTTGATCTTGCCGATCGCCTTCGTCGGGTTCAGGCCCTTCGGGCAAACGTCGACGCAGTTCATGATCGTGTGGCAACGGAACAGACGGTACGGGTCTTCCAGGTTGTCGAGACGCTCGCCGGTAGCGGTGTCGCGGCTATCCGCGATGAAGCGGTAAGCCTGCAGCAGGCCGGCCGGGCCGACGAACTTGTCCGGGTTCCACCAGAAGCTCGGGCACGACGTCGAGCAGCTCGCGCACAGAATGCACTCGTACACGCCGTCGAGCTCGTCGCGTTCTTCCGGCGACTGGAGGCGTTCCTTCTCCGGCGGCGGCGCGTCGTTGATCAGGTACGGCTTGATCGAGTGATACTGGTTGAAGAAGTGCGTCATGTCGACGATCAGGTCGCGCACGACGGGCAGGCCCGGCAGCGGCCGCAGCACGATCTTCTGCGGCAGGTCGTTCAGGTTCGTCAGGCACGCGAGACCGTTCTTGCCGTTGATGTTCATCGCGTCCGAACCGCACACGCCTTCGCGGCACGAACGGCGGAACGACAGCGTCTCGTCGACGGCCTTCAGCTTGACCAGTGCGTCGAGCAGCATGCGCTCATGCTGGATCTCGAGCTCGTACGTCTGCATGCGCGGTGCCGCGTCCTTGTCCGGATCGTAGCGGTAGACTTCAAAAATGCGTTTTGCCATTTCGGATTCCTTTGACTCGGCTTAGAACGTGCGCGGCTTCGGCGGCACGGAGTCGACCGTCAGCGGCTTCATTTGAACCGGCTTGTAGTCGAGGCGATCGCCTTCGCTGTACCACAGCGTGTGGCGCAGCCAGTTGTCGTCGTCGCGGTGTTCGTAATCGCTGTGGGCGTGCGCGCCGCGGCTTTCCTTGCGCGCTTCCGCCGACACCATCGTCGCGCGGGCGACTTCGATCAGGTTCTCCAGCTCGAGCGCTTCGACGCGCGCGGTGTTGAACACCTTCGACTTGTCCTTCAGGTGGATGTTTTCCACGCGGGCCTTCAGGCCGGCCATCTGGTCGACGCCTTCCTTCAGCAGCGCCGACGTGCGGAACACGCCTGCGTGCTTCTGCATCGTCGCACGGATGTCGTTCGCGACGTCCTGCGTGTACTCGCCCGAGCTCGACTTGTCGAGCTTGTTCAGACGCGCCAGCGAGAATTCGCCTGCATCGGCCGGCAGCGGCTTGTGTTCCTTCTGGTTCTTGACGTGCTCGACGATGTGGTTGCCGGCCGCACGGCCGAACACCACGAGGTCCAGCAGCGAGTTCGTGCCGAGGCGGTTCGCGCCGTGCACGGACACGCACGAGCACTCGCCCACTGCGTAGAAGCCGTTGACCGGATCCTTGTGGCCGCGCGACGTGCCGACGACCTGACCGTGGATGTTGGTCGGGATGCCGCCCATCTGGTAGTGGATCGTCGGGACGACCGGGATCGGTTCCTTGATCGCGTCGACGTTCGCGAACTTCAGCGCGATTTCGCGGATCGACGGCAGACGCTTCATGATCGTCTCGGCGCCGATGTGCGACAGGTCGAGCAGCACGTGATCCTTGTTCGGACCCACGCCGCGGCCTTCCTTGATTTCCTGGTCCATCGAACGCGACACGAAGTCACGCGGCGCCAGGTCCTTCAGCGTCGGTGCGTAGCGTTCCATGAAGCGCTCGCCGTTCGCGTTGCGCAGGATACCGCCTTCGCCGCGCACGCCTTCGGTGATCAGCACGCCCGCGCCGGCCACGCCGGTCGGGTGGAACTGCCAGAACTCCATGTCCTGCAGCGCGATGCCCGAGCGGGCAGCCATGCCGAGGCCGTCGCCGGTGTTGATGAACGCGTTCGTCGATGCCGCGAAGATCCGGCCTGCGCCGCCCGTCGCGAACAGCGTCGTCTTGCCTTCCATGATGTAGACGTCGCCCGTCTCCATCTCGAGGGCCGTCACGCCGAGCACGTCGCCGTCCGCGTCGCGGATCAGGTCGAGCGCCATCCATTCGACGAAGAACTGCGTCTTCGCCTCGACGTTCTGCTGGTACAGCGTGTGCAGCAGCGCGTGACCGGTACGGTCGGCGGCCGCGCATGCGCGCTGGACCGGCTTCTCGCCGTAGTTCGCGGTGTGGCCGCCGAACGGACGCTGGTAGATCGTGCCGTCCGCGTTACGGTCGAACGGCATGCCGAAGTGTTCCAGTTCGTACACGACGTTCGGTGCTTCGCGGCACATGAACTCGATCGCGTCCTGGTCGCCGAGCCAGTCGGAACCCTTGATCGTGTCGTAGAAGTGGAAGTGCCAGTTGTCTTCGCTCATGTTGCCGAGCGACGCGCCGATGCCGCCCTGTGCGGCCACCGTGTGCGAACGGGTCGGGAACACCTTCGACAGCACGCCGACCGACAGGCCCGCGCGCGACAGTTGCAGCGCTGCGCGCAAGCCCGAGCCGCCCGCGCCGACGATCACCACGTCGAACTTGCGGCGCGGCAGGGAAGTTTTGATTGCAGCCATTCTTTACACTCTCCAGAGAATCTGCGCGGCGTAGCCCGCACATGCGAGCAGCCAGACGATGGTCAGCGATTGCAGCAGCAGGCGCACACCGACGGGCTTCACGTAGTCCATCCAGATGTCGCGCACGCCGACCCATGCGTGGTAGAAGAGGGAGAGCAGCGTCACGAAGGTCGCGAGCTTCATCCATTGCGCGGCGAAGATCGATGCCCAGCCTTCGTACGAGAAGTCATGCGCGCCGAAGAACAGGACGAGCAGAATGACCGTGTAGACCGCCATGATCGTGGCGGTGACGCGCTGCGCGAGCCAGTCGCGCAGGCCGTAGTGAGCGCCGACGACGAGGCGCTTCGAGCCGATTCGGTTATTGGCTGCCATTTTCTTAGAATGCTCCGAACAGTTTGAGTGCCATGGCGATCGTCAGCGCGATCGAGACGACAAAGACGACGACGGCCGTCCGCTTGCCGCCTTCCTTCGAGACGGCGTCGTGGTTGACGTCCATCAGCAGGTGGCGAATGCCGGCGCAGAAATGGTGGAGGAACGCCCAGGACAACGCGAGGACGATCAGCTTGACGACGATGTTGGAGAGGAAGAGCTTGAAGCCTTCGAAGCTGAGCTCGGAGGTGAGGCTCTGGTCGAAGAGGAACAGCAGGAACGGCAGGAACAGGAACAGCAGCGCGCCGCTGACTCGATGGAGAATCGACAATGTCGCCGCCAGCGGCATGCGATATTTCAACGTGATGTCGCCGATCCCGATGTTCCGGTATTCCGGCCTCGGCTTTCTTACTGCGTCAGTCATGCTAGACCCCTACTATGTTGTCACACTAATCCGCGATTTTAGCGCCTTTTTATATCGCGCTGCAGCGAAAGTCTGCTCTGGATCATTACGCGAACGGGAATAAAGGCGGCCCGAAACGTGCTACGCGAAAACGGGAAACCCGCGTGCACGCTGCTTGTGCCGATCCGTCGTCAGCTCAAGTCATTCTGATAGTAATACCCGGTTGTGACATACCAGCCGCGCCGCACTTCCACCGGCCGGTCTCCGTATGTATAGGACACGCGCTCGACCGACAGCAACGGAAAACCCGCCGGCACGTGCAGCAGGTCGGCCACCGCCGGCTCCGCCGCCACCGCGCGGATCTTCTCCGTCGCGCGGATCATCCGCGTGCCGAATTCCGTCTCGAACATCGCGTAGAGCGGGCCTTTGTATTCACTCAGCCGCTCGAACGTGAGCCCGCGGAACATCGCGCCCGGCAGCCAGATCTCGTCGAGCACCGTCACTTCGTTCTCGAACTCCAGCAGGCGGCGCACCTGCACGACCGGATCGGCCGGCTTCAGGTCGAGCTGCCGCGCGATCTCGGCCGGCGCGCGCAGGCGCCGGCATTCGAGCAGGCGGCTCACGTGCGGATGCTCGGCACCGTCGTCGGCCAGCAGCCGCAGGAAGCGGAACTGCGCGCGATCTTCATTGTGCGTCGCAACAAAAGTGCCCTTGCCCTGCCGCCGGACCACGAGGTTTTCCGCGGCCAGTTCGTCGATCGCCTTGCGAACGGTGCCCTGGCTGACCTTGTAACGAGCAGCCAGCTCCACCTCGCTCGGGATGATCTCGCCCGGCTTCCATTCGCCGGATTCGAGACTTTGCGTGATCAATGACTTGATCTGCTGGTATAACGGACTGAAGGTCGGCGACGGCGAAGCGGCCGGCGCAGGCGCCGGCACGGAATCGCCCGCGCCCGGCTGCCCTGGGCCGCCTGCGCCGGTCGGATTCGCGTTGTTCGCCTGGTTCGATGTCATGGCGCGCATTTCATCACAAACCGCGCTTTTCCGTCCACTCAAATTCCGCAAAACATCTGTCTTATATAAGACATATGATACCGTTTGACTTTGGGTCCATCGGCTCCTACACTCCGGGGCGAGCAAGGGTTCGCGGGTGCAAAATGCGTCCCCGGCTACGTGCCACGGCCGTCTCCAGGTTCACCGCGTCTGCCTTTCGCGAGTCCTCCGCCCTGCTTCAATGCAACGCTACGCGTAACGCGCATAGAATGGCGTTTTGCCTAGCGTCCACCGCTTCACCCGTCCTGGAGATTTTCAATGGCTAAGCCCGCAAAGCGCGTTGCCGTCACCGGCGCCGCAGGTCAAATCGCTTACTCCCTGCTGTTCCGCATCGCGAACGGCGACCTGCTCGGCAAGGACCAGCCGGTCATCCTGCAACTGCTCGACCTCCCGCAAGCCCAAGCCGCCGTCAAAGGCGTCGTGATGGAACTCGACGATTGCGCGTTCCCGCTGCTCGCGGGCGTCGTGATCACCGACGATCCGAAGGTTGCATTCAAGGATGCAGACGTCGCGCTGCTGGTCGGTGCACGTCCGCGCTCGAAGGGCATGGAGCGCAAGGACCTGCTGTCGGCGAACGCCGAGATCTTCACGGTCCAGGGCGCTGCGCTGAACGAAGTCGCGAGCCGCGACGTGAAGGTGCTGGTCGTCGGCAACCCGGCGAACACCAACGCGTACATCGCGATGAAGTCGGCACCGGATCTGCCGAAGAAGAACTTCACGGCGATGCTGCGCCTCGACCACAACCGCGCGCTGTCGCAGCTCGCCGCCAAGTCGGGCAAGCCGGTCGCGTCGATCGAGAAGCTCGCCGTGTGGGGCAACCACTCGCCGACGATGTACCCCGACTTCCGCTTCGCGACCGCCGAAGGCGAGTCGCTGCTCAAGCTGATCAACGACGACGTGTGGAACCGCGACACGTTCATCCCGACCGTCGGCAAGCGTGGCGCAGCGATCATCGAAGCGCGCGGCCTGTCGTCGGCGGCGTCGGCAGCCAACGCGGCGATCGACCACGTGCGTGACTGGGTCCTCGGCACGAACGGCAAGTGGGTCACGATGGGCATCCCGTCGGACGGCTCGTACGGCATCCCCGAAGACATCATCTACGGCGTGCCGGTCACGTGCGAAAACGGCGAGTACAAGCGCGTCGAAGGCCTCGAAATCGACGCGTTCTCGCGCGAGAAGATGGACGGCACGCTGGCCGAGCTGCTCGAAGAGCGCGACGGCGTCGCCCACCTGCTGAAGAACTAAGCAGGCTGCATGGCCGGGCCGCCTCCGGGCGGGCCGGCCACGGCACGGGCGGCGGGGCTGCAGCCGGCCCCGCCGCCCGATCCGATCCGCGCACGTTTTGCCGCTCCAGGCGCTCCGCGCGCCGGCCCAGAACGTGCCCGAATCCGATTTTCTCCACGTTGCCCGCTTCCTTGACGTAGAAGAGATGTCCGCGCTCACTCCTGCACAAGTGCTGTACGACGGGGCGTCCCCGCCCGCGATCCTGCCCTGCTGCGATCACTACGCGGGCAGCGAGAAGCTGATGCGCAAGTCGCTCGCGCTCCAGGCCGAACTCGGCCCCGTGTTCGACATCACGCTCGACTGCGAGGACGGCGCGGCCGTCGGCCAGGAAGCCGCGCACGCGCAGCTCGTCGCCGAATGCCTCGGCGGCGCCGAGAACCGCTTCGGGCGGGTCGGCGTCCGCATCCACGACTTTTCCCATCCCCACTGGCGCGACGACGTGCGCATCGTGCTGCGCGCCGCGCGCGCGCCGGCCTACATCACGCTGCCGAAGATCGCGAGCGCCGCCGACGCGGCCGAGATGGTCGCGTTCATCGAAGGCACGCGCCGCGAGCTCGGCCTCGCGCAGCCGATTCCGGTGGACGTGCTGGTCGAGACGCACGGCGCGCTCGCCCAGGCGGCCGCGCTCGCCGCGCTGCCGCTGGTCGGCACGCTGAGCTTCGGGCTGATGGACTTCGTGTCCGCGCATCACGGCGCGATTCCCGATGCGGCGATGCGCTCGCCCGGCCAGTTCGACCATCCGCTCGTGCGCCGCGCGAAGCTGGAAATCGCCGCCGCCTGCCACGCGCACGGCAAGACGCCGTCGCACAACGTGACGACGGAAGTGCGCGACATGGCCGTCGTCGCCGGCGACGCGCGCCGCGCGCGCGACGAGTTCGCGTTCACGCGGATGTGGAGCATCCATCCCGCGCAGATCCGCCCGATCGTCGACGCGTTCGCGCCGCGCACCGATGAAGTCGCGCTGGCCGCCGAGATCCTGCTGGCGGCGCAGGCCGCCGACTGGGGCCCGACGCGCCACGGCGATACACTGCACGATCGCGCGAGCTACCGCTATTACTGGTCGGTGCTGCGCCGCGCACGGGCGACCGGCCAGCCGGTGCCGGCCGAGGCCGCGCCGCTGTTCGGCCCGGCCGCCGGAGACGCGCGGTGAGCGCGCGCCGGCACACGAATTTCATCGAATCACCGGGGCGCGAACCCGAGACGGGTTGGCGAAACGACAAAAAACGTAACGGAGCCCGAAAACCTGATATGAGCGCGGCCAAATAGGTGAAAATAGCGGCCGCTGCGCGCTTCCGGGGCGCGTGCAGTTTCAAACCGGCCGGCGGTGTCAGCTGCCGGCCCTTGTCAACTGATTATCGAAAGGTTCTGACTCCATGAAGAAACTCCTGATCGCTACCGCCATCGGCGCCTTGTCCGCCACGATGCTGGTGTCGGCTCCGAGCGCGTTCGCCCAGGATACGGCGACGACTGCGAAGAAGACGGCCAAGCGCCCGGCGCCGGCCAAGCGCATCGTTCCGCGCAGCAAGAAGGCGCAGGCGCGTGCCGCGGCCAAGGTCGATCCGGTACCGGACGGCGCGGCCAAGTGGTCGTGCAAGGACGGCCTGTCGTTCGACCTCGCCGGCGACATGAAGCGTGACCAGGTCGTCACGGTTCACTGGGCGAAGAAGAACTACAAGCTGCCGCGTCAGGCCACGACGACGGGCGCCGACACGTTCTACGATCCGGCCGCGGGCTTCAAGCTGGTCGTGATCCCGAGCAAGGCGATGCTGTTCAGCGACGCGAACGGCGGCGAGCGTCTCGCCGACGAATGCATGACGGCGGAAATGGCGCAAGGCACGCCGGCTCCGACGCAATCGAACGAGCTGAAGCCGGCAACGAACTAAGCGCGCTCTCCCGAGCTCCTCGATGTCCGCCTCGGTCTCCAACGTCCGCCCCGCTCCGGATACGGTACTCGTCGATATCGTCGACTACGTGCTGAACACCGGCATCGACAGCGCGCTCGCGCTGGTGACGGCGCGTCATTGCCTGATCGACACGCTCGGATGCGGACTCGAGGCGCTGTCCTACCCGGCCTGCACCAAGCTGCTCGGCCCCGTCGTGCCCGGCACGATCGTGCCGAACGGCGCGAAGGTGCCCGGCACGTCCTTCCAGCTCGATCCCGTCCAGGCCGCTTTCGACCTCGGCGCGATGATCCGCTGGCTGGACTTCAACGACACCTGGCTCGCCGCCGAATGGGGTCATCCGTCCGACAACCTCGGCGGAATCCTGGCGACGGCCGACTGGCTGTCCCGCACGGCCGTCGCGGCCGGCAGGAAGCCGCTTGCGATGCGCGACGTGCTCGTCGCGATGATCCAGGCCCACGAGATCCAGGGCTGCCTCGCACTCGAGAATTCATTCAACGCAGTCGGGCTCGACCACGTGCTGCTCGTGAAAGTGGCGTCGACGGCCGTCGTCGGCCGCCTGCTCGGGCTCACGCGCGACGAGCTGATCAACGCGGTATCCAACGCATTCGTCGACGGCCACGCGCTGCGCACCTACCGCCACGCGCCGAACACCGGTTCGCGCAAGTCGTGGGCGGCCGGCGACGCGACGTCCCGCGCGGTGCGCCTCGCGCTGATCGCGAAAACGGGTGAAATGGGCTACCCGTCGGCGCTCACCGCCAAAACCTGGGGCTTCTACGACGTGCTGTTCGACGGCAAGCCGTTCCGTTTCCAGCGCCCGTACGGCACGTACGTGATGGAGAACGTGCTGTTCAAGATCGCGTTCCCCGCCGAATTCCATGCGCAGACGGCCGCCGAGGCCGCGCTGCAGCTGCACGCGCAGCTCGCCGCGGCGGGCCGCACGACCGACGAGATCAGCCGGATCACGATCCGCACGCACGCGGCCGCGATCCGCATCATCGACAAGCAGGGCCCGCTCGCCAATCCGGCCGACCGCGACCACTGCATCCAGTACATGGTCGCCGTGCCGCTGCTGTTCGGCCGGCTGACCGCGGCCGATTACGAAGACGCGGTCGCCGCCGATCCGCGCATCGACGCGCTGCGCGCGAAAACCGTGTGCGTCGAGGATCCGCAGTTCACGAAGGATTACCATGACCCGGCCAAGCGGTCGATCGCGAATGCGCTGACGATCGAATTCGCGGACGGGTCGACGCTTGCCGAAGTAGCGGTCGAATACCCGATCGGCCATCAGCGACGCCGTGCGGACGGCATCCCGCTCCTGGTCGAGAAGTTCCGGACCAACCTCGCCCGTCGTTTCCCGGCAAAGCAGCAACAAGCGATTCTCGACGTGTCGCTGGACCAGGCAAAGCTCGAAGCGATGCCGGTCGATGAGTACGTCGACTTGTATGTGATATAGCCGTCATCTACAGGACTCTTTGTTTCCTAGCCTTAAACCCAGGAAAATCACCATGGCCCACAATCTCCACAAGACCCTCAAGGAATTCGACAGCGGTTCCGGCAAAGGCAAGTTCTACTCGCTGCCGCAGCTCGGCAAGGAACTGAAGACGAAGATCGAGCGCCTCCCGGTGTCGATCCGTATCGTGCTCGAGTCCGTGCTGCGCAACTACGACGGCAAGAAGATCACGGAAGAACACATCGAGCAGCTCGCGAACTGGCAGCCGACCGCGAAGCGCGTCGACGAGATTCCGTTCGTGGTGTCGCGCGTCGTGCTGCAGGACTTCACGGGCGTGCCGCTGCTCGCCGACATCGCGGCCATGCGCGGCGTCGCGGAGCGTTCGGGCAAGAATCCGAAGAAGATCGAGCCGCTGGTCCCGGTCGATCTCGTCGTCGACCACTCGGTGCAGATCGACTACTTCCGCCAGAAGGACGCGCTCGACCTGAACATGAAGCTGGAATTCCAGCGCAACAACGAGCGCTACCAGTTCATGAAGTGGGGCATGCAGGCGTTCGACACGTTCAAGGTCGTGCCGCCGGGCGTCGGCATCGTCCACCAGGTGAACCTCGAATATCTCGCGCGCGGCGTCCACAAGAAGACGGACGGCGGCGACACCGTGTACTACCCGGATACCCTCGTCGGCACGGACAGCCACACGACGATGATCAACGGCATCGGCGTGGTCGGCTGGGGCGTGGGCGGCATCGAGGCCGAAGCCGGCATGCTCGGCCAGCCGGTGTACTTCCTGACGCCGGACGTCGTCGGCGTCGAGCTGAAGGGCAAGCTGCGCGAAGGCGTGACGGCCACCGACCTGGTGCTGACGATCACCGAAATGCTGCGCAAGGAAAAGGTCGTCGGCAAGTTCGTCGAATTCTTCGGCGAAGGCACGAAGTCGCTGTCGCTGCCGGACCGCGCGACGATCGGCAACATGGCGCCGGAATACGGCGCGACGATGGGCTTCTTCCCGGTCGACGAAAAGACCATCGAGTACTTCGAAGGCACGGGCCGCACGAAGGCGGAGATCGCCGCGTTCGAGAACTACTTCAAGGCGCAGAAGCTGTTCGGCATTCCGAAGGCCGGCGACATCGACTACACGAAGACGGTCACGCTGGATCTTGCAACGGTCGCCCCGTCGCTGGCCGGCCCGAAGCGCCCGCAGGACCGCATCGAGATCGGCAACGTCAAGTCGACGTTCACCGAACTGTTCTCGAAGCCGGTCGCGGAAAACGGCTTCGCGAAGAAGGCGGACGACCTGGGCACGCAGTACACGACGAGCAACGGCGTCGACGTGAAGAACGGCGACGTGCTGATCGCCGCGATCACGTCGTGCACGAACACGTCGAACCCGAGCGTGCTGCTGGCTGCCGGCCTGCTCGCGAAGAAGGCCGTCGAAGCCGGCCTGACCGTCGCGCCGCACATCAAGACGTCGCTCGCGCCGGGATCGCGCATCGTCACCGAATACCTGACGAAGACGGGCCTGCTGCCCTACCTCGCGAAGCTCGGCTTCGAAGTCGCCGCCTACGGCTGCACGACCTGTATCGGCAACGCGGGCGACCTGACGCCGGAACTGAACGAAGCGATCACGAAGAACGACATCGTCGCGGCAGCCGTGCTGTCGGGCAACCGTAACTTCGAAGCGCGCATCCACCCGAACATCCGCGCGAACTTCCTCGCGTCGCCGCCGCTGGTCGTCGCCTACGCGATCGCCGGCAACATCACGCGCGACCTGATGACCGAGCCGGTCGGCAAGGGCAAGGACGGCTACGACATCTACCTCGGCGACATCTGGCCGACGAGCGAGGAAATCCACGCGCTGCTCAAGTTCGCGCTCGACCCGAAGAAGTTCGAGGACAACTACTCGAAGCTGACCAAGAAGGGCGACCTCTGGAGCAAGATCGAGGGCGAGACGGGCCAGGTCTACGACTGGCCGAAGTCGACCTACATCGCGGAGCCGCCGTTCTTCGGCAACGACTTCTCGATGGAGCCGGCCGATTCGATCCCGACGGTCAAGGGCGCGCGCGCGCTGGGCATCTTCGGTGACTCGGTCACGACCGACCACATCAGCCCGGCAGGCTCGATCAAGGAAGACTCGCCGGCAGGCAAGTGGCTGAAGGAGAACGGCGTGCAGAAGGCCGACTTCAACAGCTACGGTTCGCGCCGCGGCAACCACGACGTGATGATGCGCGGCACGTTCGCGAACGTCCGGATCAAGAACCTGATGATCCCGGCGAAGGCGGACGGCACGCGCGTCGAAGGCGGCCTGACGATTCACCAGCCGAGCGGCGAACAGCTGTCGATCTACGATGCGGCGATGAAGTACGTCGACGCCGACACGCCGACCGTCGTGTTCGCGGGCGAAGAGTACGGCACGGGCTCGTCGCGCGACTGGGCCGCGAAGGGCACGCAGCTGCTCGGCGTGAAGGCCGTGATCGCACGCAGCTTCGAGCGGATCCACCGCTCGAACCTGGTCGGCATGGGCGTGCTGCCGCTGCAGTTCAAGGGCGCGGACAGCATCCAGTCGCTCGGCATCACCGGCGAAGAGACCTACGACATCGAAGGCCTCGGCGACGACTTCAAGCCGCAGCAGGACGTCACGCTCGTGATTCACCGCAAGAACGGCGAAACGACCCGCGTGCCGGTGCTGCTGCGCATCGATACGCCGATCGAAGTCGACTACTACAAGCACGGCGGTATCCTGCCGTTCGTGCTGCGCTCGCTGCTCGCAGCGTAAGCGCGCGGCTTTTGCAGGTGCCGCAACCGCCTCGCGGCGGTTGCGGCCGATTTGGAAGCCCGACCTCGTGT